>DASXTD010000459.1:0-4225 GCA_036505655.1 Chloroflexota bacterium | reverse complement strand
ACGCAGGGCTTCCATTCCTCTCAGCGGGATTCGATCGCCACGCGCGCCCCGCAGTGGTTGCCCAGACCCACCGGGTTTGGCGAGCGGCATTATCGGCGCTGGCGGTGACATCCACCTGATAGGGTTTGCCAGATCGCTGATGGTGCGGGTGAGGAGGTGGGTGGGCTCTGGTGGCTGCTCCGATCCACCGGTTGAACGCTGTCTGCCCCTACTTCACGATGTTTCCGCTGGAGTTCCCACTGCGGATCCTCGCTGAGGCACAAGCGGATCACTGGGTCTTGGATCCCTTCTGTGGTCGGGGCACGACCCTGTTTGCGGCCCGACTGCATGGGCTCGGCACGGTTGGTATTGACGTGAATCCGGTAGCGACCGCGCTGGCCGCCGCCAAGCTGGTACAGATTGATGCGGAGACGGTCATCCGACGGTGTCGGGGGCTGCTGCGGAACAGTTTCGAGCCAGCCGACGTCCCGCAAGGGGAATTCTGGGAGACATGCTTTCATCCCAGCACGCTCGCCGATATATGCCGGCTTCGTGAGCAGTTGCTCGCCGCGCCTGCAAAAGCCTCCACCGTGGCCTTACGGGCACTGATACTAGGGATCTTGCATGGCCCCCTCCGCACGGGCCTCCCGACCTACCTGTCGAACCAAATGCCACGCACCTACGCGACCAAGCCAGCTGCGGCGGTGCGGTTCTGGAGGGCACGGGACCTGCGACCGCCGAAGGTGAACGTGCTGGATGCGCTCGAGCGGCGGGCTCGCTTCTCACTTGCTGAACTTCCACCCCCCGTGCCGGGCGTGGTGCGCCACGGCGATGCCACCGTCGAGGTTGCCCGCCTGCGGCCGTCGTTCTCGTGGATCATCACCTCGCCGCCCTACTACGGCATGCGAACCTATCTGCCGGACCAGTGGCTGCGCGCTTGGTTTCTTGGAGGCCCGCCCACAGTGGAGTACTCGGTCGACGGACAGCTCACTCAGCAGAGCGAGGCAGCATTCGTCGCGAGCCTTGCAACGACCTGGCGGGCAGCCGCGAAGCGAAGCGCGCCAAGGGCCCGGCTGATCGTGCGGTTCGGCGCGCTGCCATCAGCGGCGAAGAATCCGGCAGACCTGCTCACGCGTTCAATCGTGGACGCCGACGCCGGATGGACCATCACCACGACGACACCGTCGGGCCAGCCTAGGCGAGGAGCACGTCAGGCGGAACAGTTCGCGAGCACAGGTGTCTATGTCGAGGAAATTGACTGTCATGCGATCCTGACTGGATAGGGGCCGATCCCGCCGTGATCGCCAGGACCGGCCCATTCGGGAAGCAGGGGGAGGACTGCGGGTGTTCGATCCCGAGAAACTGCCGAAACTGCGAGAACGGATCCGCGCCCAGACGCAGGCCGACGCGGCGCTGCTCGCGGAGATCCGCGCGGATGTCACCAGCCTCGCAGGGGCCGTGCGCACCATCCAGCCGCGAGACACCACCTCCGTGTCGCTGGTGGCCTCAGACGGAGGCAACAACAAGGTCGAGTTCAATCCGTTCTATCTACAGCTCGTTCGCGTGGTCGACTCGTACGGCGAGGAGCTGTTCCTCGACGTCGTCTCTCCCGCCACGGACACCACCGAGCTGTCAGCCCGGCATCTCTCCGAGGGGCAGGCGCGCAGCGCGCTCGGCCGGCTCATGGCCGATCTGGGAGTCAGCACCCTTTCCGAGCTCAGCCCAATGCTGCCGCCGAAGCCTCGCTCGCCCTCGTGGACACTGGTCTACCGCGACCTATGCGAATGGGCCACCCTGTACGACCTGATCTGCTACCAGCGGTTCACCACCGACACCCTGATCGTGCGCGACGGATTACTGCGCTCCAAGATCTTCGCCGGCGACCTATTCATCCAGATGTACCGGCGCATGGTCGACGCGATCGACCGCATCTACCGGAACCGCCGGCGGGAGGTGTTCCTAGTCGGCCTCGCCAAACACTCCCAGGTCCTTCGCCAGTACGCCGTAGCAATGGCAGTGGCCAACACCTTCCCGGCGGGCACCCCCTGCTACGTGGCAGTTCCCCGTGAGCTGCAGCAGAAGGTGTACGTGTGGGAGGAATACATCCGCTCGCCAGATGACAATGAGGATGGTGAGGCCCCCAAGTTCAACATCGGCGAGATGTACTTCGTCCGGTTCGGCGGCCGCTCAGGCGATCCGGTCTGGACCGCGGACCTGCTCGCCTGCCAGCAGGACAAGGCGCAGAAGATCTTCGGGTGCCTGCTCGCCGACGCGATCCCGGGATTCCCGATGCCGTTCTACCCGATGTGCCTGCAGCAGGCCGACCACCATGCCCAGATCGTCGACTTCGACCTAGACATCTTGCAGGACACGCTCGTGGACGCCGTCCGCGAGCAGATCGAGCCGAACCGCCAGCCCGCGTTCGACGCGCTCCTGCTCGCCACCGACGTCACCAGCCGGAGGTACGGATGAGCCTGTTTCCACGCGAGAACGTGGTCGGGACCTTCCGCGGGTTCTCCCAGGGCGGCCTTGAGTTCCACGCCGACCTCGTCTTGCCCTACCGCAACGAGTTCCAGTCCTCACCCATGCACGGGCTGTTTGTCGTGGTGCAGCTCGAGCATGACAACGAGGCGGTCCTTGGCCGCATCACCTCGGTCGCCGCCGAGGGTCGGCTCGTCTCCCCATCTGGTGAGGACTACGCGATCCGCGCAGTGCGCGATGACCGACCTATCCCCGAGGACCTACGCGACCAGTACCTCAAGTACAAGGTCAACATCCGGATCCTCGGCGTGGTACGCCAAGACGGCGACAAGATCGTCTTCGTCGCCTCCCATCGCCGCCTTCCACACGTCGGCGCCAAGGTCGCGTTCCTGTCCGACGAGTTACTCCGCGAGGTCGCTGGCCACAACATCCCCGACGCAGCCGAACTCGGATTCCTAGCCTTCGGCGAGTTCATCCACGCCCATGGCGACCTTCGCCTGCAGCACGAGGACTGGATGCAGGTGCGCAGCCCGGCCGTCGTGCCCCGCTTCCCGGTCGGTCACCTGGTGTCGCGCCGAACCTTCGTCTTCGCCCGAGCCGGCTTCGGCAAGTCGAACCTCAACAAGCTGCTCTTCTCCAGCCTCTACCAACGCGACCCCACGGTCCCCAAGGGTGGCAACCGGCGGGTCGGCGTGGGCACGGTGATCTTCGATCCTGACGGCGAGTACTTCTGGCCGGACGACAAGGGCCGCCCCGGCCTGTGCGACGTGCCGCATCTGGAGGACCGGCTGGTCGTCTTCACCAACCGCCGTCACGAGAGCGCCTTCTACGAGTCGTTCGTCACCAGCGGCGTGAAGATCGACATCCGGGACTTGTCTCCGGCCAAGGTGCTCGGGATCGCGCTGTCACCGGAGCGGCAGGACCAGCAGAACGTCCGCAAGCTCAAAGGGCTCCGGGATCCGGACTGGCGCCGGCTGGTAGACGCCGTCTACGTCAACCGCAACAACACCGACCCCGAGCTATTCCGGCAGCTCCTTAACCTCGAACGCGGCCAGGACGCCGAACTGTACGCGGCCCGCGCCAACCTCACCGAGGTCGTCCGCATGCTGCACGACCCAGCCTCGTCGATGCTACGGATGCTGCTCGCCGCCCTCGGTGACGGCAAGCTGTGCGTCGTCGACATCTCCCAGATGCGCGGCCCTCAGGGCCTGGCGCTGTCGGGGATCATTCTCGACCGCATCTTCGAACACAACCAGATCCAGTTCACCGCCGCCGACTCCTCCACGATCCCCACCATCGCGGTCATCGAGGAGGCCCAAGCCGTCCTCGGCGCCGGCGCCATGGGCACGGACAATCCCTTCGTGTCCTGGGTGAAGGAAGGCCGCAAGTACGACCTTGGCTGCGTGCTGGTCACCCAACAGCCCGGCAGCATTCCGCAAGAGCTGCTCAGCCAGGGCGACAACTTTTTCGTGTTCCACCTGCTGTCCGCCGGCGACCTTCAGGCCTTGAAGCGCGCCAACGCCCATTTCTCCGACGACCTGCTGTCGTCGCTGCTCAACGAGCCCCTTCAGGGGCACGGTCTGTTCTGGTCGAGCACCTCCGCCCAAGGTACCGCCAAGGCCTACCCGATTCCGGTGCGCGTGCTCTCGTTCGAACAGGAATACCAGCCACGCGACCTCGACTGCGCCAGCGGAATCCTCGACAACTACGCGCACGGACTGCGAACCACCTACGAGGCCGCGGTGCAAGCCGCCGTCGCCAGCGC
>DASXTD010000458.1:0-3266 GCA_036505655.1 Chloroflexota bacterium | reverse complement strand
ACCGACATGCGGGGTGAAAACGGCGATCTGCACCACGGCGAATGCCGGGTTGTCGGCCCCAACGGGCTGCCCGTTAGCCTCTCCACCAATAACTTCGGCGTTCCTGGAGATCCGCGCCGCCTGCCCCGCATCCGCCACATGGCGACCTGCTTCCCAACCGAGAACAACGACCAGGCGGCGTTCCTCACCAAGGTGTTCGGCTTCCGCGAGGTCGGTACCAGCCAGGAGCGGCGAAGGGCGAATCGGCCCAGCCGCTTCATAGGGGATGGCAACATCTGCCTCGCGCTGCTCTCGGCGGAAGGCATCGGGAACAGCGGCACCGAGCACGAGGTCTACCGCGACGCGGAAGAGAAGGCCATCAATAGCAGACTCGGGCTCCAGCACTTTGGCTTCGTCGTGGAGGACATCCCAGGTTTGCTCGAGAGTCTGCCTCCCGAGCTGGCCCGCTGGACCAACCAGCGCCCCTACCAGCGCGACATGGCCGAGTACCGCGTCTTCGATCCTGATCTCAATCCGATCGATCTGTCCCAGAACATGGGCTTCGAGGTCGACTTCGACGTCTGGGAGAACGCCGCCGGCAGCGGCCTCACTACCGCCCAGCGCCAAACGAAATAAGGGAAGGCGAAATCGTGATAACACCCCGCATGCCCAAGGTACGCGAGCCGAGGTCGGTCGATGAGATCTTGCCAGCCCTGCGGACCATCGTGACCCGCCGCCCGGACCAGTTCGCTCGCGAGGGGCTCGGGATTAAGCCGAGCGACAGGGTGCTCATCGTCACCGACAGCACGATCAGCCCGCTGTTGCCGGAAGGGCTCTCCAGGGTTATTCGAGAGATGGGCGGTCACGCCGACGTAGTCAATCTGGAAGGCTACCCGTTGGTTAGCGACCCGTTGGAGCTCGTCGATGGGCCGAACACCACCAAGTGGTTCCCGAACTGGATCTTTGAAGCGGCGAACCAGGCTGATGTGCTCATCTGCCTGGCGTTCTTCAAGCACCCTCACACGCCCAATCTCCCCTGGGGAAGGGGAGCCGAGAATCCGATCAAGGCCCGGCCCAAGCAGTGGAACCTGGCACCAGATATGCTGCTCAGCTCCGTCATCGACTACCCAGGCGAAGTCTGGGAAGCCATCGACGACAAGACGCACGAGCTGATGGCCGGCGCTCGCCAGATTGAGATCACCGAGGTGACCGGCGATACCCATCTGACCTTTGATCTCACAGAGGAGGACTGGGCTGGACTCAATCGGGCGCCCTTTGGCGAAGAAGAGGCTGCCGAGTCCTCCAAGCCCTACACGCCGGGTCACCTGTACGTTCCGTTTCCCAAGAGCAAGAAGCTCGAGGGGGAGATCACCATTCGCAGTCTCACTTTCGCCGGCCCCGTGGAGCCAGCTCGGCTCACCGTCGAAGGCCGCCAGGTCACCGAAGTGCATGGAGGCGGCGTATTCGCCGATCGGCTGCGCCAGTCATTTGAGGAATACAAGGACCAGAGCTATCCGCATCTCCCAGGACCTGGAGCCAATTGGATCAGCACCTTTGCGCTATGCACCAATCCCAAGTACCGACGCTCACCCTCCTGGGAGTTCGCCCACGGCTCAGCCCGCGCCCACTCCTGGTGCCTGGGCCACAAGCGCTCTGGCTTCCTGCACGCCAGTATCGGCGCCGCGCTCGTGAATCCGGATCACAAGCTCATCCGCCACTTCGACATGATGTTCACCACGGTCATGGCCGACGGCCGTCCCGTGATCCAGGATGGGCATCTGGTGGCCCTTGACGCTCCCGAAGTCCGCGCAGTAGCCGAACGCTTCGGCGACCCGGACGAGATCCTCCGCGAAGACTGGATCCCGGACCCCATCACGGCGATATAGAAGCTCAAAAAGGGCGGGTATGTGGCTTGGTCCGGAGACCGATTGTAGACTGCCCCAACAATCCGACAGTGGAACTAACGGAGGCGAATAGATGCGCACCAGAATTCGACATCTCGCCATTCTCAGTGACCGGGCTCCCCAGCTTGCCCGCTTCTATCAAAAAGTCTTCGGCATGAATGCCGGCAATGCCGAGGTGCGCCGCACGGCACTGCTCGGGGATGGCTACCTGGGCTTGAACATCAATCCGGGCGGTATTGGGAAGAAATTGGGACTCAACCACTGGGGCTTCGAAGTCGACGACATTGCCGAGGTCCAGGCGCGTTTGCGGGAGCGCTACCCGCGCGTGGAGACGGTTACCCGGCCCAGTAATCGACCGTTCGCAGGCACCAGTACTCACGATCCGGAAGGGAACATCTTCGACCTGTCCGGGACGAGCGCCACCCGCCGCTCGGTCTATGAGAACGTGGGGGAGCGCAATGCACGCCACGTCTCCCATTTCATGGTTCCAGCGATGGATGCGCCGGCGCTCGCCGATTTCTACCGCGACGTCTACGAGCTGCGCGAGCTGCCGAAGGCGGACGGTGATTCCAACTTCTATTTCACTGACGGCGAAGTGACCATGATCATCAGCCAGTGGGCCATCTCGAACTACGGAGTGGGTGGCCTGGATGGGAAGCCGGCCATCGATTACATCGGCTTCCATGTCGAAAGCATGGATCACTTCCTTTCCGACGTCGATCAGCTCTGCGAAGACGATCCCACTCTGGCACCGAGGCGACGAATCGAAGAGCTGAGCGGCGGAGTTCCCAGGCCCCGCGGCTATCAGCCAACCCCCGACATGGACGAGGCGACCGTGGCACGACTCGCCGAAAGCTATAGCGAGGCACTGAACCGGCTGCGCGTCTTCCAAAAGGCCGCCATCGGCCAGTACCAGTTCGCTGATCCAGATGGCGTGCCCATCGACGTAACCGACCGCTAGTGTTCGTCCTCGCCTCTCCCTCTGGGAGAGGCCGGCCGCCGGCCCGCAGGGCCAAGGCCGGGTGAGGGCGGTGGGCGCGCATGGACCAGCAATGAAATTGAACGGAAATGTGCTCCTGTTCATCGTGCTCATGACGGCGGGCTGCGCAGTCGGGCCCGGCACGACGCCAGGCAGCGGGAACGCAACCAAGGGTAACGAGCCTGCTGCCGCGCCTACTCGGATCACCATTGCTATCTCCGGGGAGGTCAGCAGCCTGGCTTCCAAATACCAGAGTGCGGGTGTAGTCGGATCCGAGTTCAGCTGGCTCAGCAATAGCACACTGGCAGTGGACGATCAGAACGGCGTCCTCCATCCGTTTCTGGCGGCCGCGCTGCCATCCACCACTGATGGAACCTGGGTCGTCAACCAGGACGGCACGATGA
>DASXTD010000457.1:0-2977 GCA_036505655.1 Chloroflexota bacterium | reverse complement strand
CCCCTCCCCCTCGGACGGGGGAGGATAAAGGTGGGGGTGATTCCCCGGACCCCTACTACTCTTCCGGCTTGAACTCCAGCGACACCGAATTGATGCAGTAGCGCTGGCCCGTCGTATCGCGCGGGCCATCATCGAAGAGATGCCCCAGGTGCGCCCCACACTTCTTGCACACCACCTCTGTCCGCATCATTCCGAAGCTGATGTCCCGGTGCGTCTCGATATTTTCGCTCACCGCGGGGGTGTCGAAGCTCGGCCATCCCGTCCCCGATTCGAACTTGGCGTCCGACGAGAACAGTGGCGCATCGCAGGCCACGCAGTGGTACATGCCCGTCTCATGGTTATTCCAGTACTTGCCGGTAAACGGCGCTTCAGTTCCCTTCTGCCGAGCCACATGGAACTGCTCCGGCGTCAGCTTTTCCTTCCAGTACGTTTCGTCCTTCTGCTTCAGGTCTTCCACTGCTTCGCCCCCATTTTTCTCATACAGATTTATAACGTTCCTGCTAACTGGGCAGGAGGTTGAGATAGATGATCGTAGACTTGGACTCCCACCTGCGCGAGAACTACTTCATGGATGAGATGTTCAAGCTCGAAGGGCCCTTCGCCGAGTACACCCCCGAGCGCATTGTGGATGGCCCTCCCCCGGATCGGAAATTCCGTTCGAATATCCCCGCCGGTCCCTCCGGATCCCGCGGCTACAACCACAGCTACATGTACGATCCCAAGGCGAACTGGCGCGGCGGTGAGATCGCGGCCCGCCAGGTCATCGGCTGGGATATGGCCAAGCGCGTGGAAGCCAACGCCCGCGAGAGCCTGGACCGCCAGCTCATCTTCCCCACTGGAATCTGGCAGCCAACCATGACCGAAGGCCCCCTCGGCGCGGCCCTGGCGCATGCCTATAACACCTGGGTGCACGGGTTCACGGCCGAGTATTCCGATCAGCTCTGGCCCGTGGCATTGATGCCCGCTGGGGCGCCGGAGGCCATGCCAGCCGAGCTGCGCCGTTGCGTCCAGGAGCTCGGGTTCAAAGCGGCCCACCTGGTCTGCTTCCACGGCGAGAAGAACCTGGACGACCCCGCCTTCTTCCCCTTTTACGAAGCTGCCCAGGAGCTCGATGTCCCCCTCTTTTGCCATCCCAATGGCCAGCAGGGCTTCATCACCCAGCGCTTCGACAAAGGCGAGCACAACAACTTTCTGTCGATGCACGTGCTCGGCCGCCCCACCAACTGCACCCAGGCGCTGGTGGCTCTCGTCTGCGGCGGCGTGTTCGAGCGCTTCCCGCGCCTCAAGGTCGCGTTCTTCGAGTGCACCGCCGAGTGGCCCTTGTACTGGATGCACCGCATGGACGACGACTGGGAGTGGCTGAAGGACAACCAGGAGCGCCACATGCCGATCCCGCTGTCCATGACCCCGTCCGAATACGTCAAGCGGAATTGCTACGTCACCATGGAGGCGGACGAGCACCCGTCCGTAATGGCGCTTTCAATCGAAGAGCTGGGCGTGGAGCACATCCTGATGGCTACCGACATGCCCCATTTCGACTCCGAGTTCCCCCACACCGTTTCTACCCTCCAGGAACGCAGCGATCTGACGCCCAAGCAGAAAGAGCTGATCCTCGGTGGCAACGCTGAGCGCCTGCTGAACCTGTCCAACTGAGCCCAGCCGGTCGATCCCCGAGCATGCGCAAGGCTCGCACTTCAGAATCTTGAAAACGCTCGTGTTGGGCTCCGCGAGCCCATATCGACGAAGCATGCTGGACCGGCTGCGGCTGCCCTTTATCGTCGAAGTGCCCGCCATCGATGAGACGACGCGCAGGGGTGAGGCGCCTTCAAAGACGGCGATCCGGCTGGCCCAGCTCAAAGCGAAGGCCGTGGGGGATCGGCACCCCGAAGCCCTCGTCATCGGCTGCGACCAGGTCCTGGAGCTCGATGGCCGCCATCTGGGCAAGCCAGGCACGAATATCAAGGCCTTCCAACAAATCCAGGCCATGCAGGGTCACGTCGTCCTCTATCACTCCGCCCTGGTCCTGCTGAACGCCGAGACGGGTAAGCTCCAGCGCGACAGCGTCCTCACGACGGTCCGCTTCCGCTCACTCGAACCGGCTCAGATCGAACGCTACTTGGATGCAGACAGCCCGTTCGACATAGCTGGGGCGGTCAAAGCGGAGGGCCTGGGCATCGCCCTCATGGAGTCCGCCGAGTCAGCCGACCCCACGGCGATCATTGGGCTCCCGCTCATCGCTCTCACCCGCATGCTCATCGCGGAGGGCGTCGAGATCCCGTAAACGGCTAGGTAGCCGCCAGGTCGATCTGCTCGAAATGCTCCACCGTCGGGAACGGATCGTAGAAATGGTGAAGCAAGCGCCGCCACTCGGCGTAGGCGTCCGACCCTCGAAAGCCCACCATGTGGTCCTCCAGTGTCTCCCAGCGAACCAGCAGGAGGTAGCGGCCTGCGTCCGCGACACATCGATGCAGCTCGTGGGAGATGTACCCGCGACTCGCGGCGATGATCGGCGAGGCCCGCCGAAAAGCATCCTCAAACGCCTCCTCCTGGCCGGGCCGTACCTGGAGTACCGCAGCTTCGAGAATCATCACAAGCTCTCCTGGGAACTACCGAAGCTGACGCACAGGTCAGGTGGAAGTGACTAAGCCTTCATCTCTAGCCGTCCCTGTCGAAGATGAACGAAGTAAATTGGCGGAGAGGGTGGGATTCGAACCCACGAGGGGTTGCCCCCTACCCGCTTTCCAGGCGAGCGCACTAGGCCTCTATGCGACCTCTCCGTGCCTATGCGAGCGGCCCTTCATTCTATCTGAGAACGCCCACCCGTCTGTCTAAGAACGCCTACGCGTGCCCCCGCTCTGGTATCATCGGACTTGCGCGCTCGCGGCGCCTCGGTTCGCGTCTGGAGGATCTTCCCCGATGAACTTCAGCGGCGATGTAGTGCTCCACGCGTCTCCCGCGCAGGTTTGGGCCGCCCTCC
>DASXTD010000456.1:0-4264 GCA_036505655.1 Chloroflexota bacterium | reverse complement strand
TTCTGCAGCATGTTCGAGTACGCGGCCTGCTTGATGCTGGGTCGGTCGACCTCGCTGGCCGGCTTCCACACGTCGTGTTCCTTGGCGAAGAACTGATCGCGGCTGCCGGCGTGCCCGGAGATCTCCATCGTCCCGAAGACGTCGGAGCTGAACAGTGCCGTGCAGCTGTAGGCGAACCAGGACCCGCGTTCGTCGGTGCCCTCCTCGATCTCAAACCGTGGGTGTGTGAGAGAGATCCCAAAGTCTCGGCGCAGCCGCTCCGCCTCCGGCGTGCGCGGCCAGGGATTCCCGCCGAAGTTCATCCAGCCATCCGGCCGGGTGCCTTTAAGCGCGACCACCAGCAGCTTGTTGAAGAAGTCCTGGCGCAGCTCGGCCTGGCGCACCAGGCGGGTAACCATGTCCTCGGTGAGCACGATGTGCTCGAGTTCTTGCCGCGGCTGAGGTTCCAGTCCGGCCGGACCTGGATGGACGAGCTCTTTGGCGGTCATCGCTGCACCTGGGCGGGATTGACGGCACTACCGAACGGTGCTACCGTCAATGCCGAAGGCTCAGCGGAAGGGCCGATACGCTCGATGGAGCCTCGCGTTGCTTGCCACAGCGCGGGGCTCGTTTCATGTCTGGACCTCATGTACGCGCCTCCTCACGATAGGGCTGGTCCTGCAAGCCGTTGCCTGCCTGCAGGTTCTGGATCTGCCGGGTCACCTGGGCTAACTGCGCCTTGTGGTGATCGATGAGTGCCTGGAGCTCCTGGATGGCGCGTTCCTGGATCGGGTCGTCGGCGCGATCGTGGCGGTAGAGGGTGAGCTGGTCGACGAGGCGCTGGTCCAGGCTGACCAGGGTCTCCTGCAACTGGGCGGCGTCGTCCATGAGGTGGTTGATGACGCGCGTACGGGCGATCGAGCCGTTGCCGCTCATGCGGTTACCTCCTCGGCGAAGAGGTCATCGAACGACAATCCCAGGCGCTCCTGCATCCGCTTACGCAGGTCGGGACCAGGCTCACGGTGGCCGTTGATGATCTGGCTCAGGTAGGAGGGTGTGGTTCCCAAGACGCTGCGGGCGAACTCGGCCCTGGTCATATTCCGCCGCACGATTTCTCGTTCGAGTACGCCAGGCTTCACCGTAATCATGGGGTTCACCGAGACGCTACCACAGTTTCCCAAGACTGTCAACGGGTAGATGCGTCTGACGCTTCTAGAAAGTTACCACTTGAGCCTTCCTTGGGCGTTATCTTGTGGTTACCTTGGGTGAAACTTCTGCGAAACTGGCCAACCGCTGGGCGGTCAACTTTGGGCGAAACCTGCTCCGGTTGCGGAAGCGGGCGAACCTCACGAAGACCGACCTCGCACGTCGAATTGGAGTAACGCGGCAGGCAGTAGACAAGTGGGAAGGCGGGGTGATTCCGGACTTCCACAATCTGGTGGCTCTGGCCGATGGCCTGAACGCTAGTCTGGACGACCTATTCGGGGACGTCTGGAGCGAGCGTCCTGGACCGACTCAGGAAGAAGTGCTCGCCGAGCGCGTAGTCGATTTGCTCCGCGGTCAAGTCCTTACTGCTAGGGAGGATGGCGCCAAGTACGGCATTACGCGGCCTGTCCCCGTCGTCGCCAAAGTCGCGTGTGGGATTCCAGACGATGAGGATCTGCCCGCGTCGACCGCCGAGCTTATCCTGCCGGATCAGCCCCACTTGCGCGCGATCGAAGCGTCGGGTGATTCGCTCGAGGGTAAGGGTATCTACGACGGCGATCTCTTACTTGTGCTCCCGCAGAAGTTTGCTGGGCAGCCGTTTGGCGGGGAGATGTGGGTGGTGCGCGCAGCGGGACAGGGTGCGCAGGTCCGCATCGTGACGGCGACTGGGAGCGGCGAGGATGCGACGGTGACGCTTTCGCCGGCGAGTTCGCGCGCGAAGCCACGGACGTACCCGGCCGCAGAGGTCGAATTCCTCGCCAAAGTGGAGGGCGTCTATCGCAAGCATCCGGAACGACGCTGATGGATCAAGAAAGCAGTAAGCCCTCACGTAATCCGCAAGCCAATCCCGGAGTTGCTGCGGTCCTCTCGCTGTTTTTTCCGTGGACCGGGCACATCTACGCTGGCTACATTGGCACCGGTCTTTTCATGCTGGTCCTCACCTATGCGCTTTTCTGGCCGCTGTACTATCCCAATTTCGGACTACCGAGTCCGCATGTGCTTGAACCACTGGTTGATCTGTTGGAGAAGATCAGCCTGATCTTTGGCGTACTGGTTTGGATCCTAGGGATATTCCGCGGCTACGTTGTGGCGCAAGGAACGGGTTAACCCCCTGATGGTCCTTCCTCAACTGGCTCGGTGGCTAACTGCCCGTGCTTGCCAGAAGGAATTGTATACAACCCTCCGAATAGCGACATTTAACTTTCTCCAGCCTAGTCCAGGGAGGTGGAATGACCATGTGGGTGGCGCTGCGCACGACGGGCCTCATCTTGCTCACCCTCACGCTCTTGACACTGTCGCCCTTTTTCACAAGCGGCTGTAGCGCGGCGAGCGGCTGCTGCAAGGTTTGTACGACCGGCAAAGCTTGCGGGAACAGTTGCATCGCTCGGCATCTGACCTGCCACAAGGGGCCGGGGTGCGCGTGTAACGCTTCCGTGCCCAGTGATCCGATGCTCGTGGTCGTACGGGCACCGGCGTCGTGGTGAAGATGCTGGTGCTGAGTGGAGCTAGCGACACCGCCGTCGTTCTCAGCCTGCAGTCGAGCTTCCACGTGGGGCACTTGTCGCGGCCCGACGCCGTCGCCTATCGACGGTGGTTGCAGGCCCATGAGCATGGTCGGGTCATCGGGGTCTGCAATGGCAGGATCCGCGGCGGATGGGACCGCGGCGCCAGCGACGTCGGCAGCTTCGGAATCTGGCTGGACTTCCCGCTCTACGGGGAGGTGAGGTCATGAGCAATGTTACTGTGAGCGGAACATATCGCGCCTGGGCTCTAGATGGCACCGAGTACATGGGCTTCTTCACTGGGTCAGCCGACGCCGGATGGTACTGGTACGTGTGGGCATTTCGCCCAGGTGAGGCCAGAGGTGAAAAGATGGCGAGCGGGCCCGCACCTACTAGGGAAACGGCTGAGGTAGAAATTACCAAGCGCGCTGATGAGTACGCAGCCGGAAGCTGATCAAGTCTTCTCCGAGTGAACCCATAGCGTCAATGCGCGCGTCAGACGGGGTAAGAAGAGGAGGAAGCGCAGGGGGGCAAGAGAACCCGTTTAGGCACTACGCGGAGGAGGGGACTATGGCATCCGGCAGCCTGCAGGGAAGCGGCGCTATGGTGGCGGTCCACGGAGATCCATGGTTGGTGAAGACGACCACGGATGCGCAGAACACGCAACAGACCGATACTACCGTCTACGTCGGTGGTGTTCTACCGATCATCAGCCCAAAGGTTGAAGTGAGCACTGAACGATCTAAGCCCGCATGAAAGTCACAATGCTTCTTGCCGATTCAGCGCAAGCAGTTGAAGGCAAGCTCTACATCCTCGGCGGCGGATGGTCAGTTACCGGCCCGCCGAGTCCCTTCGCGATTGCCCTCAAGGTCGACGTGCCGTGGGATGAGGGAAATAGAAAGCATACGATGAAATTGGCGCTCTTCGACGAAGACGGCAAGCCGTTCACCGTGCCCACGCCGGCAGGCGATCGCCCTATGGAGATTCAGGGTGAGTTTGAAACTGGTCGGCCCGCCGGTATTAAGCCGGGGACCCCTCTTGATGCCCCCCTGGCCATCAACTTCTCTGCACTACCATTCCGGCCTGACAGCCGGTATGTCTGGAAGTTATGGATCAACGGCAAGACGCATGATGACTGGCAGCTGGCGTTCACGACACGCCCGGTAGACCAGCCAGTCCAACCCCGATCCTCGTAGCGAACAGGACGTTCGCCATATAGATGTCGTAGTCTCGGCGGCCAGAGGAGGTTTCTGGCCGTGCGACTCATTTACTTCGTACCTGTCACCACGCTCTACCGGCTCATGCAGGCCGGGCTGATCTCGCCCGCGACGATCGACCAGGCGATCGCCGACCTCCGTTCCGGCGTCACCACGCGCTCAGTCCTCACGCGCGCCAATCTCCTCGAGGATCCCGACCAGCACATCGGCCGCGTGGATCTGGACCGTCTCATGCGCTCGTACCCGGGTCAGCCTATGGCCGGCACGCGCATGCACCGGAGCCACGGTCGGCAGCGACAGGTCACTCGCATGCCGGCGGCCACATGAGCGATCGCACACGGATCTCCTGGACGAATGCGA
>DASXTD010000455.1:0-4799 GCA_036505655.1 Chloroflexota bacterium | reverse complement strand
CCGGGTCGTCGGCGAGCTCTACGGAGCGGAAACGGCCGACCATCTGCGAATCCAGTATGGAGGTAGCGTCACTCCCGAGGTGTTCCCCGGTTTCGCAGCCCATCCCGATATTGACGGAGCCCTGGTCGGCGGGGCGAGCCTGCGCGCCGACACTTTCACCGCGATCGTTCGCCAGGCTGCCGAGCCCGCCTCGGCATAGTCGCATCGATCGCGTAGCGACGCATCAGCCGCGTGTCCCAGAGTAGAATCCCAGGCGGTCTCGCGCGCCCAGCGGCCGGGGTGGCGGAAAGGCAGACGCAGCGGTCTTAAAAACCGCGGCCGAAAGGCGTGCGGGTTCGAATCCCGCCCTCGGCACCCAGTCTTAAAGAGCCCTTCTGAAAATGAACGGGGAACGCAAGGGCGGCTGTACCACCACCATTATCGTGGGGGGATGTGGCCAGTGATCACCCTGAGTCGATGGCTTGGCGTAATCCTCGCGGCCCTGACAATGGGGTGCGCAGGGTCCCCTGGGACAGCAGTGCCTCCGAGCTCGAATGGAGCTTCGGGCCCATCGACAAGCGCCCGCACGCTGGTGATAGTGGATCGCCATGAGCCTACCGACCTGTACTCCAAGATTTTGGCCATGGGCGGGTCCAATCGCACCAAGCGCATGTTCAACGCGTGGCTATCCTTGGTCGATAACCAGGGCTTGCCTCGCGCCTATCTGGCCGAAGCCCTTCCTCAGCTCAACACGGACTCTTGGCGAGTGCTGGCGGACGGCCACATGGAAACGAGCTACCATCTGCGCGCAGGGACGACCTGGCAGGACGGCGCTCCGCTCACCACCGATGACTTCCTGTTCGCGCTGAGGGTCTACCAGAACCCGCGGTTCGGCGTGTTTTCTTCGACCCCGCAGGATCTGGTCGAGCAGATGAGCGCTCCTGATCCCCGCACTCTGGTGATTCGCTGGCGCACCCTCTATCCAGATGCCGCGGCGCTAGCAGAGAACGCGCTCGACCCGCTGCCCAGGCACATCCTGGAGCCCCCCTACCAGGCGGTGGAGCAGGATCCGAGTGCCCGCGACGCTTTCCTGAACCACCCGTTCTGGACCTCCGACTATATCGGTGCCGGCCCCTTCAAACTCCAACACTGGGATCAAGGCATCCAGATGGAGGCCAATGCCTTCGAGGGCCACGTCCTGGGGGCGCCGCACATCACGCGCATCGTCTACCGATTCATGACGGACGAGGACACGATCCTGGCCAATGTTCTGGGAGGGGAGATTCAGTTCACCGCTCAGACATCGCTTCGCTTCGATCAAGGGCTGGTCTTACAGCGTGACTGGGTTTCCAGTGGGCGGGGATCGATCATCCTCCAGCCCACCGCACCTCTCTACAACATCGTGCAGTTCCGACCGGAGTATCAGAAGACGGCCGCGCTTCTCGATCCGCGGGTGCGCAAAGCACTGATGCACGCCATCGATCGGCAGGGTATCAACGAAGTCCTGTACGAAGGAGAGAGTCAGGTCGCGGACACGGTGGTTTCGCGTCGGGTAGGTTACTACGATCAGGTCGATGCCACTATCTCCAAGTATCCGCTCGATTCGCGCCGCACTGAGCAGCTACTCAACGAAGCCGGTTTCGGCAAGGACCGCGATGGACTGTTCGTGGATGCCTCCGGCGCGCGCTTCCGACCGGACTTCGAGGTTTTGGAAAGCTTGGATTACGAGCGCGTGGGCGGAGTCATCAACGATGGATGGCGCAAGGCGGGCATCGACGTGCAGTACTCGGTCCTGCCCAATGCCCAGGTGCGGGTGAACGAGGTGCGGCAAACGTTCGCCGGAATCGCGACCCCTGGTGCCGGCGCTGCTGACGAAAAAACTCAGATGACGAACTTCACCGCCGCCCAGATCGGCACGCCTGTGAATCGCTGGAGCGGGAGCAATCGAGGAGGCTGGAACAGCGCCGAATTCGACCGGCTATTTACCGCGTTCAACACCACAATCGACGCCAAAGCGCGGAGTAGCTCCGTGGTGCAGGCAATGAAGCTGATGAGCGAGGAGCTACCGGCGTTCCCGCTTTACTACAACATCTACGTCCTAGCCGTCATTGCAGGCCTCAAGGGTCCCGGGGCCGACGCGCCCAGCGCTACGAATCTCTGGAATATCTACGACTGGGAGCGCAGCGATTAGTGGAGCGGCCTCGGGGCTCATCCTGGAGTCCGGGCCCAAGACTGGGCCGTCAGAAGAGCTCGCCTGATTAGTCAGCGGGGACGCCCACCTCGGAAAGTTCCTTCGAATAGGCCGTGACGAGGTTGCGGCCGTTGCGCTTGCTGGCGTAGAGGGCCTGGTCCACGTGTTCCAACAGGGTCATCGAATCGTCGGCGCTTTCGGGGAACGAGGCCACACCGACGCATGCAGTGGTAAAGACCTGTTCGCCCCGCGATTCGATTGGGTGCTCTCCGATCATGGCCCGGATGCGCTCGGCCGGAATCATTGCAGCAGCGAGGTCGGTGTCCGGCAGGATAACGATGAACTCGTCTCCTCCGAACCGGATTGCCGTATCCACCAGGCGGATTTGCTCGCTGATAATGCGCGCCATTGCCTTGAGCAGCTCGTCGCCGGCATGGTGCCCATGGCTGTCGTTCATTTCCTTGAGGTGGTCCGAATCCACCATCAGGAGCGTCAGGGGGCGGCCATATCGGCGGGCGCGTTCGACCTCCTGAGGCAAGATCGAGTTAAGGTGGCGCCGGTTGTAGAGGCCGGTCAGGTCATCGACGTTGGAATTGCTGTCAGCTTTACTCTTCGCCTCCTCCAAGGCCCTGTAGCGGCGCCGCAGGGCCCGTCCCACAAGGCCGGATAGCGCGCCTATTACCGCTATCGAGGCGATCGCCGTCCACCAGAACTCCGTCACCTGTAGGTTGACGCCTGACTGGATCAACGCGCCGCCTACGAGCCCGACCGCTGTGCTGAGAGCGAGCGCCAGGGTGGGGCCGGCGGCGAGCGTGATGCCGGCCAACACGAGCGGCGGCAAAGTCAAAAATATGAATGGGCTGTTTATGTCACCGCTGACAAAGACAAGCAGAACGGCTACCGCCAAGTACACCGCAGCCGCAAGAACAAGCTTGCCCTCATTGACGGAGCGCCCCGCCGCCCAGCGGTACCAGGCCACCGCAAACAGTCCCGTGAAAAGCGAGATCACGTAGATGGGAACCGACTGAAGCCGCTGAGATAGCGGGAAGAGGCCCAGGACCACGCCCGCGATGGCTATCAAGGCGCCGCAGGCAAGGAAGAAAGGCGGGTATTCGTCGAGCAAGCGCCCGTCTCCCTTGCCTTCCATCAGGTCCTCAGGCAGCGCGGCCATCAATCGTATCCCAGGCCGTGGAGTGCTTGGACAGCTTCCGTTTCGTCGCTCCAGGCCTGCGGACCGGAGGCCAGCAACATACGCTGCTCGTGTCCCTTTCCGGCTAGAAGCACTACATCTCCCGAGTGCGCGCGGCCCATCACCTCGCGGATGGCCGTCTGTCGGTTCAGCTCCACGATGTAGTCTCTTCCTTCCTTGGCACCGGCAGCTCGAGCGCCGCTAGCGATGGCCCCAGCAATAGCGGCCGGGTCCTCGTCTTCGGGATCGTCGGTGGAGATGACAAAGAAGTCCGTCTTCGCCGTAGCGATGGCGCCCATCGTCAGGCGGTTGCTCGCGTCGCGATGCCCGGCCAAGCCGAACAGCAAATAAAGCCGCCCCCTAGTGTTCTCCCTAAGCAGATCGAGCATTGTACTCATTGCTTGCGGAGTATGCGCGAAGTCGATCACAAGGTCGAAGGGCTGACCCCGCCGAATGAACTGCAATCTTCCCGGCGGCAGATCTACTGACTCGGCCGCGTCGGCGATCATCGCCAGGTCAATCCCCCAGCCCAGGCCTACCGCTGTGGCCGCGAGCCAGTTCATTACGTTGTGTCGGCCGACCAGGCGAGTGCTCACACGCGCCTCTCCGAGCGGAGTAACGAGAGTGAAGCGCGATTCGGTCATGCTCAGGTCTAGCTGACGAGCAGTTACATCGGCCGCGTTTTCGAGAGCGTAGCTGACGATTCCCGCCGGGCTGGAGGTAGCTATAGCAAGACTGGCCGGGTCATCTGCGTTGACTACCCCCATCCGGCTCCAGCGCTTACCGGTTGGCGTGCCCAGGAGCTCGAACAGATGAGCTTTGGCCGCGGTGTACGCCTCCAGCGACCCATGGAAATCGAGATGCTCAGGGGCCAGGTTGGTGAAGACGGCGGCATCGAACGTGCAACCGGCCACCCGATCTAGCGCCAGCGCATGTGAGCTCACCTCGATGACTGCATCCTCCACCTGCTCGCCTACGAAGCGCGCCAGGATCTGCTGGAGATCGGACGCCTCAGGGGTGGTGCGGCCGAAGGGGTTGGGCTCGATGGTTTCTCCAATGCCCAGATCTACCGTCGTGAACCAGCCAGTTTTGCGACCGGAGGCAGCGAGCAGCGCGGCGATCAGTCGGCAGGTGGTCGTTTTGCCATCGGTACCGGTAACCCCGATGAGGCGAAGGTGCTCCGAGGGGTCGCCGAGGAGGGCAGCCGCCATCTCACCGAGTGCCGCCCGAACATTCGGCGCAGTGATGAGCCCGAGCCCCGGCGGCAGCGCGAGTGGCTCCTCGGCAGCCACGGCCACTGCCCCGCGAGCCTGAGCCTCGCCCACAAAACGGGTCCCATCGTAGTGAGCGCCTTTGATGGCCACGAAGATGTTGCCCGCTTGCACCCGCCGTGAGTCGTAAGCGATTCCGGTGACTTCAGTGCCAGGATTGGCTTCGACG
>DASXTD010000454.1:0-2522 GCA_036505655.1 Chloroflexota bacterium | reverse complement strand
AAGCTTCTCGGCGCGGCCGCAGCCTCCTCGACCGAGTGGGTCTGGGCGCTAAGGCCGACACGCGAGTCGAGCAGTACTCGCGGGGCATGAAGCAGCGTCTCCACATCGCCCGCGGCCTGCTCACCGATCCGGAGGTCATTTTTATGGACGAGCCGACCATCGGCCTGGATCCGATGGCCGCTCGGGAGCTGCGCGATGTGATCCCGCAGCTGGCGGCCGAGGGCAAGACCGTACTGCTCACCACGCACTACATGTTCGAGGCGGACACTCTTTGCGACCGCATTGCCATCATCAATCACGGTCGCCTGGTCGCCGAGGGCACGCCGGCCGAAATCAAGCGGACCTTCAGCGGGATTCGCGTGATCGACCTTACGCTCAGAGAAATGAGGGATGGGCTGGTGACGCAAATGGCCGACCTGGCCGGTGTGGTGCGCATCGACACTGGTAGTGACGGCCCGCTCGAGAAGCTGACGATTCAGGTTGCGCCAACCAGTGACGTTCGCGAGACGTTGCTGAACCTGCTGCCGGAGCAGCACGTCGAGTCTTTTATCGAGCGCGAGCCCACTCTGGAAGAGGCCTACCTCAGCATCCTAAAGTGACGAGGCGTGAGCCCTCAGGCCAGAGGCACTCGGCACTCAGTGGTACAATCCCAGCTTGGTCATCGGAGCGTGAGCCGCGGAGCGGAGCGGGTCTCGGGAGCCATCGCAGGGACCGCTGGAAGTTATGGCCGTGGAAGGAAAGGCAGCTCTCTGGACCCTGGTCGGGATCTTCGTCGTATTCAAGGTGGTGACCACGGCGGTGATCGTGGCCATGGATCCCAACGCGGCCCAGTTGATCGTCGGCCTGTTCATCGCGTTGCACTGGCCGTTCGTTATCTTCGGGGTTGTGGTGGGCCTCGCTACGGCCGGCGCCTGGATAGCCTTCCGCGCGCGACTGTTCCGAGTACGTGCCCGCAAGCGCGAGCTTGAGGCAGCGGAATGGCGTCCCGACGAGATTCCCCAGGTCTTTAGGGAGTGGAATGGCTGAATTAGCATCTCCCTGGCAGCCGCCCGCTGAGGCAAATGGCTTTCGCCTGCGCCACACCCGTTTGTGGGTGGCGGCGGTGGTCGTTGCAGTTGCGGTCGCCTATCTGATCGTGACCGCGCTCCAGAACAACGCCGTCTATTACCTCACAGTCAGCGAACTGACATCTGCTTCGCCCAGCGTCTATGCTCACGAATCCATCCGGGTGGCCGGAAACGTGGTCCCCGACTCCATTGATCGCAACATCCAGTCTTTTACCGTTCGTTTCCGCATCGCCGATGAGTCAGGCGAGATGCCCGTGACCTACAAGGGCGTCCTGCCGGACATCTTTGGGCCAGGCATTCAGGTGGTGGTGGAAGGGAAACGCGCCGAAGACGGCACATTCGCGGCCAACACCCTGTTGGCCAAATGTCCCTCCAAGTTCGAATCTTCTTGAGGACCACGGAGCGGCATCCCCACGATTAATTCGTCGAAAGTTTCGCAGCCGGCTCTTCAAGCCAGCGGTCTTTCCCGCCGATTCGGCTCCACAACCGTCCTCGACCGGATTAACCTCGAGCTAGCCTGCGGACAGCGAGTCGCTCTCCTGGGGCCAAATGGGGCGGGCAAGTCCACCCTGCTGCGAGTTCTGTCTCTCCGCCTGGGAGCCAGCGCCGGAACCTTGGTGGTGGGCGGCCACGATTCCCGCCGGGATCCCAATGGGGCGCGTCGCCTCGTGGGGACCATCGGGCATCAGCCCGGCCTCTACGAAGAATTGAGCCCCCGGGAGAACTTACGCCTGGCCGGGAGGCTGTACAGCGTGCGGGATGCCGAAGCCCGTATCGAGCATCTGCTTCGATCCGTCGAGCTGAGCCAAGTCGCGGACCATCCCGTGCGCACGCTCTCTCGGGGCATGCAGCAGCGGGTGGCGCTCGCCCGCGCGGTCTTGCACGAGCCACTGGTGCTGCTGCTGGACGAGCCCGAGACGGGTCTGGATGCGCAGGCCCAGGCCTGGCTGGCCGGGCTGCTGGAAGAGTGGGCATCGCTGGGCCGGGCAGTCCTCCTGGCTACGCATCAGCTGGAGTGGGCGGCGAGAGTGGCCGATCAGACGTTGGTGATGAAGGCCGGCCGCATCGTTGGTGCACTCGGTCGTTCCGTCGAGGGCGCAGCCCTGGCGGCTGCTTACCAGACGGCCCTGGCCACATGAATATGCTCGCCCGTCAGCTTTATGGCCTCCTCGCCAAGGACTTCTTGCTCGAGCTGCGCACCAAGGACGCGCTGGGTGCGACTCTGCTCTTTGCCCTCCTGGTGCTCGTCACCTTCAACTTCGCACTCGATCTACGCCCCGAAATCATGGCCGTAGTCGGCCCCGGCATCCTGTGGACCTCGGTCTTGTTCGCCGGCACGATCGGATTCGGGCGCGGCTTTGCGGGAGAACGCGATCAGGGGACGCTGGAGTTCCTGCTGGGAGCCCCGGTCGATCGCGGCGTGCTGTTTGCCGCCAAGCTGCTGATGAGCGCGCT
>DASXTD010000453.1:0-3081 GCA_036505655.1 Chloroflexota bacterium | reverse complement strand
CCGGGCAGCTGATCGCGGACCTGGGGTACCGCAGGGAAGCGGACGGAATCTTCCGCGATGGCGCGGGCCGCAACCTGGCCATGGAGTTCAACACCGACCCCAGCAACGACATCCAGGTGAAGTCCCTCTTCGTCATCGCGGACTACTGGCAGCGGCTCGGGGTCAGTGTCGACCCGGTTGTGCTTCCTCAGCAACAGCTCCAGGATCCGCGCTGGAAAAGCGACTATCGGGCCTTCTCGCTGCGGAAACAGCCCATCAACCTGGACCGGCTGGAAACCAACTTCCACAGTGGCCAGATCCCAACCCCGGAGAACAACTTTCGGGGAGCCAACTACCCCGGGTACGTCAATCCCGAGCTCGATACGCTCATCGGGAAGTTCTTCGCGACCGTCCCGCGGGGCGAGCGAATAGCGGTGGCGAGCCAGATCGTGCACATATTGAGCGACCAGCTGATCATTGTGGGCCTCTTCTACGATGTCGAGGTCGTCTTAATCAATGGTCGGATGACCAACGTGACGGGTCGCGGCTTGAGCGCAGGCGAGAGCTGGAACGCCCATGACTGGGACATAGAGTAGAGGCTAGTAGCCCCCAAGACATTCTTGACAGCTATCACGAGTAGAAGGGTGTTCGACCCCTGCCAGTCGGGTAGGAGCGCTCGGCGTGAGGACTGAAATGGAACGGCGCCAGGCGGCTCATGATCTGTTTCAGATTGAAGCTCCAGTCGCGGACTGGGACGAGATGAAACGCGAGATTTTCCCCGATACGGTAATGAGCCCACACAGCTCGGCGCGATCCGGCTAATCGGGCCCTGCGCTTGACAACTACCTGGGGACGGGCAATATTAGGCCCGATTCGCCGGAGCAGCGCCGCCCGGCGGGACCGCCCAAGTTGGGCCTGGAGTCAGCATGCCGAGCGTGCTCGTGGTCGATGCCAATGACATCAATCGTGAGACGCTAGCCGCGCGCCTGGAGCTGCTCGGCTATCGGGTGTCTGGCGGCACCAGCGGCGAGAAGGCCCTCGCCAGCATAGAACAGCGGCCCGTCGATGCGATCGTTCTCGGAGTCGAAACTACCGACTTGACCGCACTCGAAATCCTCGAGCGGCGCCGAGACAACGCAATCTTAAACACCATTCCATTCATCATCCTCGCGATGCCCGAGCAGATGGACACGGTAGTGCGCTGTCTAGAGTTAGGCGCCGAGGACTACATCCCTAAGCCCTTCGATCCACTGGTGGTGCGCACTCGGATGGAGGCGTGCCTCGGCCGCAAGCTGTGGCAGGAGCAAGAGCGCGAGCTCCAGGCCAAAGTCAAGGCCCAGGCTATTCAGCTAGCCCAGCTCAACGGACAGCCATCGTCCGCGGCCGACGATACAGACGAAGGACTGCGCCTCAGCCGCCTGCGCCAGTTTCTCTCACCGCAGCTCGCCGAGGCGATCGCGTCCTGGGACGAGTCGGTGCTGCAGAGCCACCGGCGAGAGATCACCGTCGCCTTTTGCGACCTGCGCGGATTTACCGCTTTCGCGGATACCGCGGAGCCCGAAGACATCATGGGCGTACTGAGGGACTACCACGCAGCGATGGGCGAGCAGGTTTTCAAGCACAATGGCACGCTCGAACGGTTTGCTGGAGACGGCATGATGATCTTCTTCAACGACCTCATTCCGCTGGCCGACCACGCGGCACAGGCGGTCCGGATGTCCCTCTCCATGCGCGAGGAGTCGGCCAAGCTCGCTATCGACTGGCAGAAGCGCGGCTACGACCTCGGGTTCGGGATGGGCGTCGCCATGGGGTACGCCACGTTGGGCCGAGTCGGCTTCGAGGGACGCTACGACTACGCGGCCATCGGCAGCGTCACCAACCTGGCTGCGCGCCTCTGCGGCGATGCCGAGGCCGGCCAGATCCTGGTCAACCGCCGCGTCTACTCCACCGTAGAGGACCTGGTCGAGGTCGAAAACGTCGGGCGCCTCAAACTGAAAGGCTTCTCCCGCCCCATGGAAGCCCTGAACGTCGTCTCCCTCAAGGCTGGCGTGCAATGAGCTGCACGATCTGTGGGCAGGACAACCCGAAGGGGGCCAAATTCTGCCGCGGTTGCGGCGCTGCTCTGAGCACCGAGCAGCTTTGCCCGAAATGTGGCGCACGAGCCTTGCCAGACAGCGCCTTCTGCAGCGAGTGCGGCGCCCGCCTCGATCCCTCTGGGGAGGCCGCGCCCAGCGAGGTACGCCCTCACCCCACCCCTCTCCCAGAGGGAGAGGGGGCCGGCCCTACGCCTCTCCCTCTGGGAGAGGCCGGCCAAGACGCCGAAGGCGACGCAGGACGGGTGAGGGCGCTCCCTCAACAGGGCGCGCCCCCAATTCCCGCCTCATTCGTCAACGGCCGCTATCAGGTCAAGCAGTTCCTGGGCGAAGGCGGCAAAAAGCGCGTCTATCTCGCCCACGATGCGCAGCTCGACCGCGACGTCGCCTTTGCGCTCCTCAAGAGCGACGGACTGGACCTCGAAGGCCTCGTCCGCATCCGCCGCGAGGCCCAGGCTATGGGTCGCCTTGGCGATCACCCACACATCGTCACCGTATTCGACATCGGAGACGAGGACGGCCAGCCCTACATCGTCTCCCAGTACATGGCCGGCGGCTCCCTTCAGGCCCTCATCGAAAACGCCGAGGACCACCGCATCCCGCTTCACCAGGCGCTGACCTTCGCCGACCAGGTCTGCCAGGCCCTCGAACACGCCCACCGCCACGACGTCATCCACCGCGACCTCAAACCCGGCAACGTCTGGCTCTCGGCCGTGCCGAGGGCCATAGGGGAGATGGACTCGGGTTCCCCCAATGCCTCCCGGCCCGGCGAGATCAGGAGCGCCATGCTGGGAGACTTCGGGCTCGCCATGGCTCTAGACCGCTCCCGCCTCACCCAGGCCGGCATGATGGTCGGCACCGTCAGCTATATGTCACCCGAGCAAGCTCTAGGCGGCGAGGTCACCCCGAAATCGGACCTCTATTCCCTGGGTGCCTTGCTCTACGAGCTAGTCACCGGCCGCCCGCCGTTCCTGGGCGACGAGAGTGTGGCCATCATCACCCAGCACCT
>DASXTD010000452.1:0-5995 GCA_036505655.1 Chloroflexota bacterium | reverse complement strand
TCCTCGCCATCCCTCTCCTCGAGCCCGTCTGTACCGCCTGCGGCCACAAGCACACCCCCGTCGCCCGCCGCTCCCGCCACGCCCGCTGCCGCTCCCCGCGGCTAGAGTGGCGTGCGGTGGTGGCGACGCGATTCTCGTAGGGGCGCAGCATACGCGTCATCGCTGACGACTATCGCACCCTCGAAGCCGTCCCGAGGCCCCACCTCTTCGCGAACTCGTGATAATGCTGCGCCCCAACGTCGGCCATCGAGTGACGCCCCCTTCCCGCTCGTCCTGCCCGCCCGCCTCAGGAGGGAGGCTCTCGTAGGACGAGCGGAGCGGCAACGCCACGCATCGTTATTTTGCACCGACGTCGAGCCACGCCCCTTTCCCGCTCGTGTTGAGGAGCGCGGAAGCGCCGGCGCATGTTGCACTGACGCACGGCGAATGCTTCGACTTCTGACGCTCGGACCGTGCTGACCGGCTGACAGCCCCGCTAGGAGCCTACAGGGTTACGAAGGCCAGCCGGGGAACCAGGAAAGCCACGTAACCAACGCACCCCCGCTTCCCCACCTCGGATTCTTGACTCCGCCTGCGCTTCCTGTGGCGGAGTTTTCAGACACACAGGTTCTGGCCTTCGAGCTCCACCGTGTTGGAGTCGCTGTTGCCCGCTTGGTCCCTGGCACGGACGACGAAGTAGAAGTACTTATCGGTGCTGAGCGGCGGCGTTGCGAAGGAGGTGGCGCCGGCAGACGTAGTGTAGGTCGGAGTTGTGAAGTCCTCGCCTCCGGACGTGTTCGCCTGGTAAACGTCATAGACGATCTTTTTCGATGGTGTGACGTTGTCCGTCGCCGGGTCCCAACTCAGGTTGTAGCTCGTGGTCCCCCAGCCTCCGACCGGTCCTGGAATGCAGGTGATGGCGGACTTGAGACCGGCGAAGTTCGGCGGGGTGTGGTCCGCGCGCCTTGCTTCGGCAGGCGGGCTCATGACCAACCAAACAGCGCCTGCCAGCAAGAGCAACACGCTTAGCGCTCCTACCGGCCGGAAGAATTGAGGCTCCGGCATCAATCTTGAAACTCTCATGGAACCTCCGAACTGAACATCGTTAGTCTACTAGTTGATCCGCGATGAGACCACGCTCGCCTGGTGCCCGCGCCGTCCGCCAACGTGCTTGCACAATCTCACTTGTATGGTGCCGGTTCGCCGCCCTGGTGCGGGCCGAGCCGTAAGGCGAACGAAAAATTAGCAGCCGCCAGGGGAGAGCGCCTCACAGTTCGGGTGGGCCTTCTCGCGTGAATACCTTTGGAAGCATGGGCAGTGTCACTTAGACCGTCCTCCCGCTCCCCTGGCGGACTGTTGACCCGATCGAACTACCCGCCGCAACCACCATGGACGGAAGCACATAAAACCTGCAAAACAGACCACGGGGGAAGGGTTACAAGGAGCTAACAACTGCACGGGCGCGCTGCTAGAATGCCGCCGTGAAGCGGGCAACATGGGCACGGTACGCTCATGGCCGCCACTGGCGGCGCCTCGCCGCCGAGATGGGCATCCAGCCCCGCAAGTGCGGTTGACGGATGCACCCGACACTCCTGCTAACCCTCCGGCGCAGGTCCACCCCTCCGCATACCTTGACCAGCTGAGGGGTCAAAGCCATGAAACCGCGTCGCGTCGTATATCTTTTCCAGGGTTATCCGGCGCAAGCATTCCTCGGCGCAATTGCGAGGCACATAAGGGCCATCTCCGTACAGAAATCTGCTGGCATTAGCGGTGACCAAGTGCCTTGCAAATGACGATTCCCATTCTGTGAAGTCACCGAAACCCCGCTGCCCTTTCCGTCCCCGCCGGGGCGTGTACCCATACGGCCCAATGACAACGAGCACATCGTGCGTGACCGGAAAATAGTACGTGTACTCCCAGATGGCACCTCCTGACCACCAAGGCCGAATGGGAGGTAGATACGCCGCAACCGGGTTATCAGATGTGTAAAGATTCCGGCTACCGACTGCCCTTCCGGACCGCCACGGCATTGCCCGGATGATGTTCGCCCATCCCTGAAGCTCCTGCATCATGGCGCTCGATAGTTCCGCTTCTTGAATTGGCCCAGCTTGCTGTAACCACCGCCAATCGGGCTCCGAATCCCAGATTGCCCAAGCCTCATCGGCCGCGTCGCCCGCCTGCTTACGGATGTAACCCTCTGCGATTTTCTTGATACCGCGAACGACCTCGGCACGTTTAGCCTCTTCCCAAGCTCTAAAAGCCGGGACCCGAAATATCTGTGCCGTGACGAACCTCGCTAGCCTAACCTCTTCGCTGAAGCTGAGGGACCGGATCCGTGAAGGCTGATTCGCCAGCTTGGCGAGAACGGCGGCACCCTGGCCCTCGACCACACTCAGCCAGTTTTCGGAGGAGACAGTTTCCCGGCCAAGATGCAGATCGTAGAAGCCCGAAATCACAGCTGCATTAGTCAGAGACGTTCGGAAGGACTTGGCCGACTTTAGATCCATTACATTCACGAGGTCCTCGTGCGCGAACTTCGATAGGTAAAACCGAGGCACGATATGCTGCCTCACGGTCTCGGATTGGCGCAAGGTTGGCTCGCTGTACGGCTCCCGTCCAGTTCTCATTGGGTCCGCCTAGTGCAGAAGGGTGCGCAAGTTCGCCGACATCACCGCCTTGAAGTTATTGACTGCCTCATAGCCGCCGTCGTCCAGCATTCGGAGCTCAGCGGACGCCATGCTATAGATCAGAAAGTCAGTCGCAGTCGCAAGCCGTCCGTCGTCCAAAATGTCGATCAGGAACCTCTCATAAAAGGGATGCTCCACGTTGTACCGAATGATTACCTTCCTCCCCTCTAGATCGCACTCGTATATCTGCCCATTCGGCCCCAGATGCTCCTCACGAATCTCACAGTTCAGTGCCGCTTGCACGGCCTGAACGCGGCCGAAGTTCTTACGCTGACGTTCTGGTTCGCGCGGTTCCGGAGTCGACGCTCCGTCACGTCCCCCAGGTGACGCTCGCTTTTCGATTCTCGCCTTCGGCTTAAGAAGCAGCTTGTCCTTCTCTGCAATCGCCTTTGCCGCCTGCATGTGCAACTGCTTCTGGGCATCACTGGTCTTCGCTCGCCTGCGCTGAACCGCACCGCGCTTTATCGAACGGCACACGGGGACGAGAATATTGGCCAACTGGTCGTATAAGCTCTTGTCGAAATTTACCTGCCGTTTGGTGAATTCGATGCCGACGAGACGGTCCAACGTGCCCGAAAAGAACACTTCTCCTCGCATCCGGTTAAAGTCATTGTGCTTCGTAAAGAACTCCAGCGTCATTGCGTTCATGACTTCTCTCTGGTTTCGCATGACGTAGAAGCCCTGATTCTTGAGGGCGAGACCAATATCTAGATCGCTGGCCGTCGGTTCCGGCACCAGCGCGAGCCGCGCCCGGACATTCTCGACCCGTTTGAACCCGTCTTCGGTGACAGAAACGGGAATAATGTCATCGAGCACCACCTCCGTCCCGGAGTCGGCAAGCTGCAGCGGGTCGCGCGGCCCCACGCGTTCCGAGTTGACCAGCATTTCCCGGCCAGCTTCAATAAAGTATCGGTCGACGCGTCCGAGGTGATGCTTCAGGGTCGACGCGAAACTAGTCGTGTTCTTGTTGGTTATGTTGTCACACTCCGTGAGGATGACGGCGGTACCTGTGTGGCCTGATCCGACAAATCCGTCCAACATCTCCGCCTCATCTTCCGTCGCTTGGGCAAGGTGCTTGACGAACGCGTTCCTCGCCTTAACTTCTTCAACGTCCCAAGCACTGGACCAACACCCATCCACCGTTCGTGTAATAACGTGACACCGTTTCGCGATGGACTGGCTCGCCGTGACTAGGCCCATGCCGAACTTCCCCAAGTCTGAGTTGAGGTCACGGGCGGTCAGTGAACCCAGGCGCATAGCTTCATCCAGTGTCGTGAAGTCCATGCCAGAGCCATCGTCAGCAACGATGATCTGGAATTGGCCGTCGCGTTGCTGGATGCGAATCCCAATGTGGGTCGCGTCTGCGTCGATGGAGTTATCGACGAGGTCGGCTATGGCCTCGTAGTTGCCATAGCCCAAATAACGAAGCGACTCGATAAGGCGAGCCGCATTAGGATCGTTGGCGCGATCGAAGCGCATTATTCAGTTACCTCCTTGTCGATGCTCTTGGCACCAACTGAGCTATAAAATCGCCGATGTCACCAGCAAGGCCGATGACATGCGTGAGCGTACCATAAACGGCAACGGGATAACATGGGTGCCTAGCCACCCATTCCCAATGCCGTTCCCCCCTCGAGATGCGCCCCCCTTCCCCCATACTCACTCTAGAGGTCGATCCCCACCCCCGAAGCTATTCGCTCACCCGAAGCGTCGCCATCATCCCCTTATCCCGGTGAAACCGGCAATACACCTTGAACTCGCCCGCCTTCTTCAGCGTCAGCGAGAACTCCTGTGTGTCCGACGGCGGGAACTCCCGGTCCACGCCCAGCGCATCGATCGTCAGCGTGTGCGTCTGCTGCCCCTCGCTGAACGCAGTAACCGCCAGCGTCTCGCCGACCCTTCCCTCTATCACCTTCGGCTCGATATAATCATCCAGCTCCACCAGCAGGCTCTCCGCCGTGGACGGAGCACTCTCCGGCGTCGCCGAAGCCGCCGTCGGCCCCTGCACCTCAGGGCTCTCTTCGTCCCCGCCACACGCGCTTGAGCCAATGATTCCCAGCACCACGAGCGCCACGATTATTCCACCAACTCTCCGCACGCAAACCCTCCTCGCTTCAGAGGGCATCCGCCCGCCTTCTCACGATAGGAAACGCCGAAAAGACCACGGCGTTAAGGCCGTGGGGCAAGGGACTGACACCTATCCCTAACACCTAACTGACACCTCCCCAGTGCCATTTCCCCCTTCGAGATCCGGCCCCTTCCCGCTACCCTGACCCCGTAAGGCACGTATTTCACCAGCAAGGAGCCCGCCCATGAACGTCATCACCCCCGCCGAAAGCCTCCGGCAACCACTCGCCCATCGCCAATCGCCCGTCGACGCTTACATGCGTTTGATTGGACGCGACCCCAAGGCTTTGCGCGTCCACCAAATCAAATAAAATTCCCGAAGTCGGCCCCGGGCCACAAACAAAATCGGGCGCGAACGAAAAAATCACTCGGACCCCAATCAAGATCCACACACTGAACGGCCCCGCCAATCAAACTTTACGAACGAAATCTCTGTTGATTGCCTGCGCCCCGCCCGAGTACCGGAACCTGATAGCCGATAGCTGATAGCCGACACCTTGACAACTCACAGCCAACGCCATATATAAGCTCCAAACCAAAGCCGTTCACAGGCGTATACAGGAAAGGGGCACTCCATGCGTCGTCTCGTTCTCGCCGGCCTGTTCCTCCTCGCGCTCTCCTTCGCCTTCCTCGCGAGTTCCCCCAGGCAGTCCACCGCCAACCACGTCGATCCCATCCTCTTCGTCCACGGCTACACCAGCGACGCCAGCGCCTGGAACACCATGATCTCCCGCTTCCAGGCCGATGGCTGGGAGTCCAACCGCCTCTTCGCCTACACCTTCAGCAGCACAAAGTCCAACGCCTCCATCGCCCAGGACGTCAAGGCCCGCGTCGACCAGATCCTCGCCGCCACCGGCGCCGCCAAAGTCGACATCGTCACTCACTCCATGGGCGGCCTCTCCAGCCGCTACTACCTCAAGAACCTCGGCGGCCAGTCCACCGTCGACGACTGGGTCTCCCTCGGCGGCCCCAACCACGGCACCACCTGGGCCTACGGCTGCTGGTGGTTCTCGCCCTGCAACCAGATGATCCCGGGCTCCAGCTTCCTGAACCAGCTCAACTCCGGCGACGAGACCCCCGGCGCCGTCAACTACGGCACCTGGTGGTCCCCCTGCGATGAGCTGATCAACCCCGACACGAGCGTCATCCTCAGCGGCGCTACCAACACCCAGACCTCCTGCATGGGCCACTCCGCCCTCCGC
>DASXTD010000451.1:0-1982 GCA_036505655.1 Chloroflexota bacterium | reverse complement strand
GCAGGGCGCAGGTCCCGCCCATGAACAGCACGGTGTGCTGCGCACCCACCACGCTGGCTAGGGCGCCCGCGAACAGGCTCCCAAACGGCGTGAGGCCGCGCTGGATGTAGTACACCCCCATCACTCGACCGCGCATCTCGGCGGGGGTGTGGATCTGGAGCAAGGAGTTGGCCTGGGTCCCATACGACGTATTGCATAGCCCGCTCACGGCCATGAGAGCGAGCGAGAAGCCGAACCACGGTGACAGCGCAAACCCGACCAGCGCTAGCCCGAACACGGCCGCTCCCCCCAGCATCAGGAGGCCTTGTTTCCCGGTGTTGCCCGCGGTAGCTACGACAACCGAGCCGAGCAGGGCGCCCACCCCGACCCCGGTCAGGAGCAGACCCTGGCCGGAGGCACCCACCTGCAGAATGTCGCGCGCGAAGATGGGCAGCATGCTGGTGTAGGGCTGGCCGAGCATGGACGGAATCAGCACGATCAGCATCACCGTGCCCACCAGGGGATTCGCCCGGATGTAGCGAAAGCCATCGCCCATGCCCGCGCTCAGTGACCGCTTCGGCTCGCCAGTCGCCAACGTGCTTAAGTCTTTGACCTTCATCTGAATCGTCCACAGCGTCGCGAAGCCATAGATGACCGCCTGGATGAGATAGCACACACCGATATTGGAAGCGGCGATGATGATTCCGGCCAGGGCAGGGCCGATGCTTCGGCTGAGGTTGAAGACCATCGAGTTGAGGCCGATGGCGTTCGGGATGGAAGGACGCGCGACAATTTCTGAGATGGTGGCCTGGCGCGCCGGCAGCTGGAACGCGCCCACGATGCCGGCCAGCACAGCCGTAACGTAGACGTGCCAGGGTTGGACGGTGTTGGTTACTGCCAGGACGCCGAGCGCGATGTTGATGGCCGCGTTGGTCACCTGCGAGATGACCAGCTGCGCTTTGCGCCCACGCTGGTCGGCCAACACGCCGGCCAGGGGGCTGAAAAAAATGAGGGGAGCTGCGCGGGCCACGCTCACCAGGCCCAGCTCCAACGGCGAGTTGGTGAGCTGATACATCAACCAGCCGCGAGCTACCTGGTCCATCCACTGGCAGAGGCTGGTGGTAGCCTGGCCATACCACAGCAGCCGGAAGTTGGGGAACTTTAGTGCCTCAAAGGTTCGGATGCGAGTTATTGCACCGAGTAGACCCGTAGCCTGGGCAGTCGGCTCCGGATCCTCGACGCTTGTCGTAGACAGCCTCCTCTTTAGGCGTGGCGCGGGGGGACAATTTCCAACAATACTATTTTTCGAGCCGCGCCGTTGGTGGTAAGGGCCTAACATTGCCGGAGCGAAACCTCGGAGCAGGACATTGCAATCGGTGACCAACGGCGCTGCCTTCGTCCAAGAGCAAATCCAGGCGATCCGCGCTTTTTGCGCCGAGCTCGACCAGAAGCTGCCCGCCTACAGCTACGTGCCCCTGACCAACGATGCGCAGCGGGTCCTGGTGATGCAGAGCCGCCTCTACAACGAGCTGCGAGCCGGCGAGGTCTTCGGCGGCTGGTTGGCCACCACACCCGAGATGGAAGTCAAACACCTGCTCGCCGAGGCCTGCCACGAGGAGTTCGTGCACGCCCGGCTGCTGACTGAACGCATCGCGGGCATGGGGGCCGAGCCTTTGGACTACGGCCCTCCGCCCGAGCAGGTGGCGCTGTTCCACACGATGCATCGGCTGGAGCACACCGTCGAGCGCCTGGCCGCCTTTCAGCTGGCCGGCGAGATCGTCGCCTCGCACCTGATCAAGCGGGCCCTGGAGAGCCCCAAGGTTCCGGAGTGGATCAAGGCGCCCTACCGCCGCATCCTGGAGGATGAGGACGAGCACGGCTCCGGGCCCGTCGCCTTGGTGAGCCGCTACGCGGACTCGGCGGAAGCGCAGCGCCTAATCCGGCGGAGCGTGCGGCTAGGCCTGGAGCTCCGTCGCCACTATTTCGCGGCCCTCGACGCGATG
>DASXTD010000450.1:0-1977 GCA_036505655.1 Chloroflexota bacterium | reverse complement strand
CACCCACGTCGAGAATCTGGCCGGTGATGAACGAGGCGTCGTCGGACGCCAGAAACGCGATGGCCGAAGCTTGCTCGACCGCCAGTCCGCGGCGCCGCATCGGGATGTTGGGGAGGTGTCGGGCCTCGAGTTCCTCCGCCTGGCGAGCCCGCTGCTCGGGGTCGCCGGTGGCTTTAACCCCGGGAATGCGGGTGTACACGCGGTCGTCCGGGTCGGCCGCTCCACTCAGGAAGGGGGCCACGCAATTGATGCGAATGCCCATCGTGGCGGTCTCCAGGGCAAGGCTGGTAGTGATGGCGAACACGCCGCCCTTCGAGGCCGCGTAGGGGAGCCGCATCGTCCCCTTGGGTGCGTTGGACCCGACGTTTACGATGGCTCCCGACTGCTGCTCCACCATGTAGGGCAGCACCGCCCAGCAACAATACATGGTGGTCCAGAAGTTGTTCTGGACGTTGGCTAGCAGCTCTTCTTCGGTGTACTCCCAGCCGTACTTTGGTCCGTACATGGAGCCGCCCGCGACGTTCACCAGGACGTCGATGCGCCCGAAGCGCTCCTTGGTGGCGGCCATGAGCTCTTTTGTAGCTTCAGCGGAGCTGATGTCCGCCACGAATGTCTCTGCTTGAGCGCCATAGGCGCGCAGCTCATCGCACGTGCGCTGCGCCGTGTCCGGATAGCGCTCGGCGATCATCACGATCGCACCTTCCTCGGCGAACCGGCGGGCCGTAGCCCGGCCGATCCCCTGGCCCGACCCGGTGATGATCGAAACCTTGTCCTTTAGCCGCTTGGCGCCCGCCGCTCGTGGATCGAGGACCTTGATCGTCTCATTCATAGCGGAAGCTCCCAATGACTCCCTCTCTCTCTGGGAGAGGGATGGCGTGTGAGGGTGGACCACTTCTTTACCAAAATCCGTTTCACTGCCACTACAGCCCGTAGAAGCGGCGGGGATTATCGTCCAGGATCTTCCGCGCGACCTCTTTGGAGAACTGTCCCTGCTCGGCTCGTTGCTCGACGATGTCGAGTGCCTCGATCTCGCTGGCCTGGTCGGCGTGGGAGTAATCCGTGCCTACCATCAAGCTGTCCTCGGTCCCGAATTGCAGGATGTATGGGATGTCGTCGGTGCTTTCGCAGGTGACGTAGAACCGATAGCTGCGGAACAGGTCTTCCTTGAGGTTGAGCGGGCGGAGCCGCTTGTCCTTCGCCTGCAGGTCCGCGCACATGTAGGGCACCCATGAGGCGCCGGTCTCGATCCACCCCATCCGCAAGCTGGGAAACTTCTCGGGGATACGGGCCGTCACCAGCTGTGTGAACAGATGCGGCCCGCTGCCACTGCCCTGATGCAGGCAGATGGGCAGGTCGAGGTCGCTGGCTTCCTGGTAGAGCGGGAAGAAGTAGGGGTCGCTGACCGAGCGTTGCGAGGCGACTTCGCCCCTCGGCATCACGCCGCAGGCTCCGTGATCCTTGGCCCAGCGAATCTCCTCGAGGGCCTTGTCGATGGTCGAGGCTGGGGTCACGGCGACCCAGCGCAGTCGCCCTTGGCTCTCCGTGGTGCGCGAGCCCAGCCAGCGGTTGTACGAATGGGCGAGCGCAAGCTCGGCTTCCGGCTCGGTAAGCCCCTCCGGCCAGCTGATCCCGTACAGCATGAACGTCGGATAGATGACCTGCACGTCGATGCGGAGCTCGTCCAGGTGACGGAGGCGCGCACCGACGTCGATCAGCTCGCGGGTTATCTGGGTCGTGCCCGTTCGCTTGTCGTCCCGCCAACGTCGCACGCCAAAGTGGCCGTCGATTACCCAGCGGCGGTGGGCCCGCTTGTCGCCCGGTACGGTCGGCACGCCCGGGTCGATGCTGATCGGCTTGTAGCGGTCCCCATCGTCCATGAACTCCCAGGTCGCCTCGGTCTCGTCGATGTGTGAGTCAGCATCCACTCGCATTTTGTCCTCCGCCAGTGTCGTACCAGCTTAGCTGATCCACTCCCAG
>DASXTD010000449.1:0-15000 GCA_036505655.1 Chloroflexota bacterium | reverse complement strand
GGCGTGGGCCTGATCGACAGCATGGTTGCGACGGATCCGCACACGATTGTCATGACCTACCGAACGCCTTATTTCCACGCCCTGGACCTGAGCCTGCAAAATCTGTGGCCCTATCCGGCGCACCTGCTCGCCGAGCCTTTCGCCGGAGACCAGGACGCTTTCATCAATCTGCCCTACTGGACGACTCAATACGTCCACCTGGGTCCGTTCCGAGTGGTGGACTACGGCTTGGGCGAGCAGCAGGTGTTCGAGCGCTTCGATGGCTACTTCCTGGGTCGACCCAAGGTGGATCGTATCGTCATCCGTTCGATTCCTGACTCGGATGCGTTCATCGCCAATTTCCGCGCCGGCGCCCTCGATGTAGCGCCTGAGAAGACGGTATTCACAGAACTGATCCTGCAGCTCCGCGATGAATGGAAACAGACTGGTGCCGGCACGGTCTACATGCGACCCGAAAACTGGCGGTATGCCTTCGTCCAGATGAACACGGACTGGGGGCTGCCACCGGAGCTCAGCCGCGATGCCCGCATTCGTCAGGGGCTCTACCGAGCGATGGACCGGGCGGGCTTGCGTGAGTGGGCACTGCCAGGCATTCCTAATACAGACGCCGATTCCTTCATGCCCAAGAATGATCCGCGTGCGCCTGCCGTGGGGCAGCCTTTCGCCCGCTACCCGTACGATCAGACACAGGCACTCCGGGACTTGGCTGACGCGGGCTGGAGTCGGGCAGCAGATGGGCGCATGCTCAATCGGAGCGGCGAGCCCGTGCAGATCAACCTGCGGGCTTCGGTGCTGGATACCAAGGAGGTTTCTGTCATGTCTGATTACTGGCGCCAGCTAGGAATCGACATGGTGGAGCAGATCTATCCACCGGCGCTGTCCCAGGATCGCGAGTACCGAGCCAAGAGTCCTGGCCTGGAGATCCAGTCCCGCGGGTCAGGGGACGACGTGCTCGACAACCTGTACTCGTCCAATCGCCCGCTGCCAGAGAACCGCTATGTCGGATCAAACCCGAGCGGGTACAACAGCCCGGCCTTCGATCGTCTGTACGATCAGCTAACGTCTACCATCGACCAGGGCCAGCAGGGCTCGCTCATCCGTGACATGGGCGACATCCTGGCGACGGACATGCCGGTTTTGCCGACCTACTTCCGCGTGCAAATGGCCCTGGTTCCGAAGGGGGTGCACGCGCTGGAGGACTACGCGGGCACTACCTTGGCCCGGGGATCCGCCCGGAGCTCCTATCTGTGGGACAAGGACTAGGCAGGCCAGTTGTAGGGGGCGGGTGCCCAGGTCCGAGCAACGGTGGGGCGCACCAGGCCATCCCGCACGTAGCCCGCGTCACACGACAAAGCCAGCGGGTTGCCGTCCGGATCCGAGAAATAGAGCCCTACGCTGGGGCCGGTGGACTTGAACGCGGGTCCGTAGTGGGGCACACCCGCCGCGTCGAGCGCCGCGACGATCGGATCGATCTCATCCGGATCGACGGCGAAGGAAAGCATGGGCAGGGCTCGGCGCTGGGCTTCATCGAAGTTGCCCCAGGCCGGCAGTTCGGCGAACTCTAGTCGCACACCGCGGAGCTGAATCCAGATGCGCGGACCCGGACCCTCGCGTCGGTTGAGCTCTGTGCCGCCCAATACCTCGGTGTAGAAGCGCCCGGTCCGCCCAATATTCGTAGTCTTGAGTCCGATGTGCGATAGCCCGTCCATGAGAGCCCCCTTTCCCCGAACCTGACGTGGCACCCCTGTGCGCGGAGTGTAGCTCCATTCATGACCTAGCTTTAGTCGCGCGATCAGGTCCTAGCGGAAGGCGCGGCACGCGCATATACTCAGCCCTTGAGACGCGGCCCGTGCCGCCAGACCACGAGAGGAGCTCGATTCGATGGCCGTAGTGAATGTGCAGCTTTTTCAACATGTGGGCATCCCAGTGAGCGACCTGGAGCTCTCCAAGAAGTTCTACACCGAGGTCCTGGGGCTCAACGTTACCAAGGAGTCGGGCGGATGGAACTCGGATGCGCCTGTCCGGCTCCACGTCGGGCCCAGCCCTGACTGCGGGCAGCAGGTCGTCCTCTTCAAGCGACGCAAGCCGGCCGAACGCCGGGAGCCCGAGGATGATGGCGATTCGCATCACGCATTCGTGGTGACGCCGGCGGAATTCGACTCCGCGATGGAGAAGTTCAAGGAGATGGGCTGTTTCCATCGGGGGCCAATCACGTGGCCCACTTCGGAGCACCGCACCCTGTACTTTTTCGACCCGGACGGCAACTACCTGCAGCTCTCCGATTCCCCCGACGACTAAACGCGAGGGCATAAAACGTCGCTTTAGATCGCGCAACCGCCGGGCGAGCTACTCTCCAGGGGTTCAACCGGGGATCATGTGGAACGTACCTTCAGGGGAACGAATGGCCCAAACCGTACAGGAACTCTCCGACGCGACTGACCTGAAGGACTTCGTCCATACTGGGCCCGGCACCCTGGCTGGCGCCTATATGCGGTCTTTCTGGCAGCCTATTCACCTTTCGCAGCATCTCCCGGCTGGCCGAGCGGTCCCGGTCCGCATCATGAGCGAGGACTTCACCCTCTACCGGGGAGCAAGCGGCACGCCCCACCTGCTTGCTTTTCGCTGCGCACACCGCGGCACTCAGCTATCGACCGGGTGGGTGGAAGGCGACGATCTCCGCTGCTTCTACCACGGTTGGAAGTACAACGGCTCGGGGCAGTGCATCGAGCAGCCGGCCGAGCCGGAACCCTTCTGCCAGCGGATCAGAATAAAAGGCTATCCGGTCCAGGAGTACCTGGGGCTTATTTTTGCGTTCCTGGGCGAAGGGGAGCCGCCGGCCATGCCACGTTATCCGGTCCTGGAGCAGGACGGCGTAGTGGACAACCGAATCCAGACGCTCGCCTGCAACTACTTCAACCGACTGGATAATTCCATGGATCCGATCCACGTCGCCTTCGTGCACTACTTTCGCCGGGTAGGATCCCAATTTCGGTCCGGCCGCATGCCTAGCCTGGAAGCTGAGGAGACTGATTGGGGCTTCACCACCATGACCCAGTGGCCCGAAGGACTGGAGGGAGAGAACCCCCTCCATCATTACGTCATGCCAAACGCCTTCCTTATCCGCATTGAAAGCAACGAGGATCGTGGCGTTCGGGAGCATTGTTCCTGGCGAGTGCCCGTGGATGACGAGCATCACTTGAGTGTCAATGCCTCCTGCCTCCTCATCAGCGGCGAGCAAGCCGAAGCCTTCCGTACCCACCGGCAGACTCAACGGAGTCAAGGAATGGACGCGTCCCGCTCAGATCCCGCCCAAAAAGGCGAGGCGGTACTGGCCGGGGAGATGGCCCTAGATGACGCGGAGAACGACTGGAACCTTTATGACGTGCAGGATTACGTCGCCCAGGTGGGCCAAGGCCGCGTTGTTCAGCAAGCCAATGACCACCTGGGCTACGTTGATTTGGGCGTGTCGCTCCTTCGCAAAGTCTGGGCCCGCGAGCTCGCCAAGCTCTCGAAAAACGAACCCATCAAGGTCTGGCAACCCGAGTTGATTGCGTCGACGGTAGTCGGAGGACGGGCCACTCGAAAGGGTTAGATTCGAGAAAGAGGGGCTCCGAGCCGGTGCGCTGAGACGGATTGGATTGGAAAGGAGCCGCCGTGACCACACGGGAAGACAACGAGCTCGTAGCCAGAACCGGGCCCGGCACCCCTTGCGGCGAGCTAATGCGCCGGTATTGGCAGCCGGCCGCGCTGTCGGAGGAGTTGCCAATCGGTGGGGCTCCATTGCCTATCCGCCTCCTGGGCGAAGACCTCGTCCTCTTTCGCGAGCCTTCGGAAGGCTCAGATCAGGCTGGACGACCCGGACTTCTGGGGCTCCATTGCTCGCATCGCCGGGCCGACCTGAGCTTCGGCCGGGTGGAGGATGGAGGGCTCCGCTGCCTCTACCACGGGTGGCTTTACGACCTCCACGGCCGATGCCTCGACCAGCCTGCCGAGCCGGCCGACCGAGCCTTCCATCAAAAGATCCACCATCTCGCCTATCCGTGCGTCGAACGGGCGGGAGTGATCTTCGCCTATCTGGGGCCTGGCGAGGCGCCCGAGTTCTCCAACTACGAGTTCCTCTCAGCGCCGACGGAGAACGTCACCGTCGAGAAGTACTATCACGAGTGCAACTATCACCAGGGGAATGAGGGAAACTACGACCTGTCTCACCTCAACTTCCTGCATTACAGGCAGGGGCAAGATGAGACCGGGAACGGGGTGAAATCCCGAGAGGCGCCGCTTCAGCACCGGGGCCTTCAGCCGGCCGTCGTAGCAACCCCGGTCGCCCCCACGCCTTACGGGTTGCGAAGCGGCAAGATTCGGGGCGGGCCCAATTTCGACGGCGAGCTCTTGACGATGGCGGAGTTTGTACTGCCGAACTTCACCGCTTTCATCGAAGGTCGGGTCAAAGACGCGCGGGAGCATCCAGGATACTCAGTGAATTGGCACGTGCCGATCGACGATACCCATCATTGGAAGTACTCGTGGAAGTTCAGCAGGCTGGGGCCCGTGAAGCCTCCCACGTGGGCATCCCAGTTCGGGGCGGGCACCGGCCAAACGGAAATGGTGGATTACCACCCCGTTCGCAATTTCAGCAATCGGTTCCTTCAGGACCGCCTGGAGATGGTCAACAAAACCTTCGCAGGACTGGGTGGGGACTTCCAGATCCAGGACAAATGGGCCGTGGAGGGTGAGGAACCCATCATCGATTGGACAGCGGAGCACCTTGGATCCATGGATGTGGCGATTGAATCGGTTCGTCGGGTCCTCCTGAAAGCCATCCGAGATCTGCAAGAGGGGCAGGAGCCGGCTAACGTGGTTCGGAACGCCGAGCAAAACCACTTCCCGATAGTCCCCTTCGTCGTGCACGTGCCCAAGGGAACGGACTGGGAAGGCTACTGCCGATATGCCGAGCAAATGGCAGGTCCTGACGGCGCGTGGTCGCCCCCAGACGGCGTTACGGAGGGTTCAGGGATGCTCCCATAATGAGGCAGATCGAGCCCTACTCGAATTCCCACTCGTAAACGTTCCAGAAGTCGTTTGATCCCGTTCTGGTTTTTCCGAACGCATTTTTGAGGCCGGCCACGTAGGCAGTGACGCCGGGAGGAAAGACCAGCGAGATGACTGGAACCTCGTCGCTATACACCCGGAGTGCTTGACGCAGGATCAGGATTCGGCTGTTCGTATCTAACGTGGTTCGGAACGACTGCAGAAGTCGATCGTAGTCGGCGGACGACCAGCCGCCTATGTTACGGCCCACCCATCGGTTATTCGCCGTCGGAATCTGGCTGCTTTCCAGGTCGGTCAGGGCAGTCTCACCCATGGCGTTGCTGCTGGTAAACATCGCCGGAAAAGTGGATCGGGCCTGCCCATCCTGTTGCTGCGCGGCCGGCAATGACCGTTGCTGCACGTCCAGACCCGCCGACCGAAATCCATCGGTCATGATCAGGATGTCTTGCAAACTCTGCGGTGATCCTGTCGTCGTCAGTTCGAAGGGCAGCCGCCCGCCTAGCCCGCTGTAGAAGCCGTCCGGTCCTTTGCTGAACCCGGCTTCGTTCAGGAGCTGGTCGGTGGCGCGAAGATCCAGGGCAAAGTGGCGGATGGAATCGTCGATAGCGGCCCCTAATACCGAGCCCGTCCAAATCGGAGTGTCGGTGAGGATCCCCTTTCCGCGATAGGCGGCATCATTGATCGTGTCTTTGTCCACCGCGTAGCCCATCGCTTTGCGCACTCGGGCATCGAGCACCGCGCCCGGGTTGGCGAGATCTGGTCGGAGCTGAAACTTGGTGGCGCGCCAGGACCCCGGCGCGTAGAGGACCGTTCCCGCCTCGGTGCGCGCCCACTCTTGCTCCAACGCAGCAGCGACAGCCTGGCCGATGGAGCTGTCGGTGGCGATCTGTGCCTCACCGGCCAGCAAGGTCGCAACAACGACGTTCTGGTCAGCGCTGAAGCGTAGATCGATTCGGGCGATCTTCGGGACCCCGAGGGCGTAGCCCTCGAAACGCACAGCATTGATGAACGAGCCCCGCTCCCATTCCTGGACTCGGTACGGACCCAGTCCAACGTACTGCGGACCCCAGAACGGATGATTCGTCAGCGAGTCGCGTCCGGCGGTCGCCATCTGGTCAAAGGCGGCCCCCAGAATGTGTCGCGGTAGGGCCGTGAGTTCGTTGTTGACCTGGTTCAGCTGGGCGGCGTTGGGATAGGGCACCTTCCAGTGGATCACGAAATGGTCGCGGTCAGGCGCGGCGACATCCGAAATCACCGCCCAGGGCGGCTCATTGGCGAAAGGAAGCTCCGGACTCGAGTAAACCTGCCAGGCGAACACGAAATCGTCTCCGATGAGTGGCTCACTGTCGTGCCAGGTGAGATTGGGGCGCAGCGAGTAGGACGTCTGCATCGTCCCATCGGCAAACACCTGCCAGGTCTCTGTGCCGAGCACGGGAAGGCTCGCCAATAGCTCGGGCCGCGTTCCTCCTTGGGAATCAGTCAGGGCAGGCAGCGCGTTGAAGATCTTGACTGTCGAGAGGCTGGCTCCCCTCGTTGTCAGGGCCCGCAAGGCCAAGCCGGCCGGCTCGACTGAGCCCAGAATCACTAGAGGTCTGGTTTGACTAACCGCCTCGGCTATCGGTGCCGGTGCAGCGGGTCCGGTCCCGGCACACCCGGTTAAGAAGAGCCAGATGCCCAGGAGGCTGTTTACGGCGAGGCGCGCGCGGCTCACTGCTTCATCCTTCTTGCTGGCTATGCGGCCGACCACGACCGTGGTTTAGCTGAAGGGGAACAGGCGGCCACCAGGCTGGGCGAAGGTATAGCATCGTGCCAGCGCCGGCAAGAACAGTCACTCATTTAGCTGCCAATTGAGGGGTTAGACTCGCGCCGCGACGGTTGGGGACGTGCCAAGAGGGAGGACGCTCATGCCAGCGGTTACCAGACTGAGCCACTGTTTCGTGCTCATTCCTCGACCCCGCGGGCAACCACGTCGAAGTCCAGGCCCGGGTGTCCGGCCTGGAGCCAGAAATCGACAATCGGTCGAGTCGCGACCTGGATCTGGAACAGACGGTGGAAGAGATCATCGCCTAGGCCCAGCGATCGGTTCCCGCGATTGCGTCTGCCGGTACGGGCCGAAGGTGGTAGCCGCGGAGCTGATCTCGCTCCCGTAGCAAGACCAGCACTAAGCGCCCATGTAGCGGGTCTGGATGTCCTTCACCGAGTCCGTGCCAATCGCGCGGAACCACTTGCCGATGTCGTCCATTCCGGGCAGAGACGCGAATAGCTCCACCTCGCTTCCCTTGTCCTTGAGGGCGTGGAGCGCGGCATCGATACCCCAGCAAGCGGCCTGAGCCAGGACGCCAGGCACATGGGCGACTCGGTAGCCCATCTTCTCGTAAGTCTCGAAACTCTGTTGCCTACCCACGATGCCCACCATCGGCATACCTACCTCACGGGCGAAGCGCTCCTGGTTTTCTCTGCCCACGCCCATCCAGAGGGCATCGGCGCCTGCCTCCGTGACCGCGTGAGCCCGCTCCATCGATCGCTCGTACGGCTCGCCGCGGGCGTCCATCCGCGCGATGATGATGAAATTGGGATCGATCCGAGTGTCGACGGCCGCGGCGATTTTGCCCACGAACTCAGGTAGGGGGATGAACCCGCCTTCCGACGCTTCCCCGAACCCTCGCTTCGGCGTGAACTGGTCCTCAATGTGGATCCCGGCCACACCGGCGCGCTCGAACTCACGAACCGTGCGCACCACGCTGATGGCATTCCCAAACCCGGTGTCAGCGTCCGCAATCACCGGGATACTCACCGAATCGGCGATCATCGTGGCTCGTGCTGCTTGTTCGGTGAGCGTCAGCAAGCCCACATCTCCGAACCCGGCGCTTCGGTGGGAGCTGCTCCCCGAGATATGGACGACGGAAAAACCTGCCCGCTCGACCAGCATGGCACTGAGCGCATCGTACGCGCTGGGCGCGACCGCGAGTCGATCCCCTTTAATGATCTGACTCAGTGCTATACACCGTTCCTGCGTTGTGGTCACTCGATCACTCCTTTGGTGTTTACCGGCCGCGCCAACCGCCGACTGTCGCGGTGGGACCCTCCGCCAGCGCGAACTGTTCCTCGATGTCGGCTGGGAAGGTGTGATCCTCCCAGTCCTGGTAGCTGCCTAGGCCGTGCTCCTGGTTCCAGGTCACGATGTCGAACAGCTTGCCGGTGACTCCGCTGCCATCCTGCGTGGCCAGAAACTGCACGATGGGCACCGCGTGCTGCGGCTTCATCGGGCGATATCCGGGGGGTCGGCCCTGCGCCAGGCGCATGCGCGCGCGATCGTTGAACCAGCCGTGGGTACTGTGTCCAGGGGTGACCATATTGACGGCGATGTTGTCGGCCTGGACCTCATACGCCAGGTAGAAGCCCATGGTCGCCACGGCTGCTTTCGACGACATGTAGGGCATCTCGCGCGTGTGCGGCCGCAGCGCGGTGAATCCCCCGCCATGCGAGAAGTTCAGCAGCCCGCTGCTGACCACGGTGATGATGCTGCCCCGCTGTTGCTCGATCATGGGCTTGATGAAGCGGCGGGTGACCTTCACGGTTCCGAACACGTTGACCCCGAAGATCCGAGGCCAGTCTTCGTCCAGCGTTTCCAGCGTCGTGGCCTGACCCCGATTTCCGCCCAGGTTCAGGAGAGCCGCGTTGTTGACCAGTACGTCGGTAGTCCCGAACTTTTCGAGCGTAGCCTTGTAGCCGGCGTCGATTTGGGCGTCGTTCGTGATGTCCATGTCCAGCGCCAGCGCGTTCGGGTTCGCGTCGAGCGTCGCGCGGAAGTCCTCGCAGCCGGCCCAGGAAACATCCGCGGCTACCACGCGGGCTTTGGCCTCAAGAAAGGCTTCGGTGTGTGCCCGACCCATAGCTCGGGCGGCGCCAGTAACAACCGCGACACGACCCTCGAGGTCCGCCCGATTGGACATCATGTAGCAACTCCTTCTCGCGTGAGTAAGATGATCCCCAACTCGAACCCGAGTTGAGGATCACCCGTTTTTGCGGCATCTTGCGGCCCGGGATTGGGCTGGAGCGCTTACTTCCAGTAGGCGAAACCGCAGGCGCAGCCCAGGCCGGCTGCCGAACGATACCCGGGCTCGTAGGCGACCAGGTTCATCGTCATGTCGGAGTCGTGCATGGCGCCGGCAGCGAAGATCCAGCAGCGAGTCTCGGAGGTGCCGAATTCAAACGGCGCTTCCGACATGTCTTTGAAATGCGCTTCGTCCTTCTCTTGCAAGGCATCGAGGACCTCGTGATCGAGCGCCTCGTCGATGATCATGTGGGTCAGGCCACCGCTGCCGATGACCGCCACTCGGGCGTCGCTATCCCAGCTTTCAATGCCGCGCCGAAGCGCTTTGCCGATGGCGTAGCAACGCGAAAGCCTCAGGCGATTGGGCGCGTAGTAGGTGTTGAGAAAGACGGGTATCGTATCCGGGACCTTCTCGTTCATGATGCGGCCGTAGACGAAATCGAATCCGTGGCCGATCGTTTGGCCCTCCTGGAATTCGGTAGTCACCGAGATATCGAATCCCTGGTCCATGAAGCTGTTGGCAATGTGCGTCGCCAGCTCGGGCGAGCCGGTCATCCGCCGAAGGTCCCCCATGTTGGCGGCGGGTCCGTCCCCGCGGGCGAAGTCCCGGCGTTGCCAGGGATACGCGGTGCCAGTGAACATGTCCACCGCAGGCATGTGCCCGTGCAGGAAAACCTCGTAGCTGTCATCGCTGATGACGATGGCGACGTCGGGCGCGGTCTCCTCTACCACCCTCGTGAGCTCATTGAGCGCGGTCTGACAGGAATCGGCTCGCCGCTGCCACACTTCTGGCGTCAGCTCCTTTGCGATCCAGCTCTCGCGCTCCTTCTTCAGCTTGGGAATGTCCAGGTTCATGAGCATGCCGCCGCCGCGGAGGCCGGGTGACTCCTCCCGTTGGGCGGCGCGAGCCCAACGCTCGACGATATTGCCCTCGCGCACATTGAGAGAGGGGAGGTGCGAGGTGCACATCCCAAGAACAACTTCCGCCATGATCTAGTCTCCCTTCAGGCTAACAGCGCTGACACGCCGCCCACGATTCGCTGAACGGTGCGGCGAGTATAACTTTAGAGTTGGGCCAGGGTCCCATCGGGCTGGACCCGATATTCTTCCCAGCGGACTTCCGCCGGCACCGCCCAACTGCCCACAATGACGTCCGTGAGGCGGTCCTGCTCGTCGGGCTGGCGGAGGACGTGCGGTGGGTCCCGGCCTTCCTGCACGTCACGGATGGCCCGCAACATGAACTGGCGCAGGGCCACGATGCCGGAGTCCGTCGGAGCGGCGTGCTCACTCGTACGGTCGTAGATCTCTCCTTCCGTCTCGACGACACACGTGTCGTGCACGCCAAAGTCGGGCCCGAGACCGGTGAAGGTATCGTTCTTCTGCTCGTCCCGATCCTGTAAGTAGCGGTTCGCTCGGGTCCGAAGCAGGCGCCCGTTCTCATCGACCTCAGACGGGCGCCGACGCGAGCGGGAGGTCCGGGCAAACCCGATGGTGTAGGTCCAGTGGTGGGTGTCGTCGATGGGCACCCGCCAGTTCAACGCGTAGCCGTCACGGTCGCCGGCGTTGAACGCGGCGGCTACCGGCATGATGAAGTTGTTGATGTTGATATGGGGGCCGTCATCTTCCTGGTACGAGTGGTAGACGCGGACTCCGAAGTGAGTCTCCTCGCACTGGGGGATCCCTCTCGGCCTCGGGGAATACAGATCGCGACTCCACCGCCCGGCGTAGCGGCCCTCTGGAAAGAAGCGGTGCAGAAAGCGGATGTGGACCGAGTCGATGTTCCCTTCGTTCCCCTGGAGGTAGTTGCAGTCCTGCATGTACTTGTCGAGGACACAGTAGTCAGCGGGTACCCGAAACGGCTCGTAGCGGGGGAACAAAGGCGGCTCGCCCGGCCCCAGGTAGGCAAAGATGATGCCGCCTTCCTCATGGCACGGATAGGCCTGGTGCTTGATCTTCTGATGGAAGCTGCTCCCCGGCGGCTCTCCTGGCTGCTCGAGGCAATTGCCGCCCACGTCATAAAGCCAGCCGTGATAGATGCAGCGCAGTCCTCCATCTTCCAGCCGTCCGTAGGAGAGATCGGCGCCGCGGTGGCTACAGTGGAGGTTGAGGAGCCCAATATTCGCCCCCTCACCCTCCCCTCTCCCCCCCGGGGGCGAGGGATTAGCGGAGCGAAACAGGACGAGGTCTTCACTGAGCAGGCGGATCGGTAGGGGAGCCCCGCCCACGGGCACTTCGGTCGAGAGCGCGGCCGGGAGCCAGTAGCGGCGCATCATCTCGCCGCACGGGGTACCGGGGCCCGTATGGGTCAGCAGGTCGTTCTCTTCTTTCAGCAAGGACGATGTACCTCCTAGGTGAGCTCCCACTCATGGATGTTCCAGAGATCCACGGATCCCGCTTTGAGTGTCGGTGGGCCTTTGAGATCGGCAGTGTACGCGACGGCTCCCGGGGGAAAGGCTTCTGAGATCGCCGGCAGCTCCTCGCTAAAGGCCCGCAGGACCTGGCGCAGGAGGACAATCCGATCGGCGCGGTCCAGGGTCGTCTTGAACAGGTTCAAAGGGCGGTTGTATTCGGGCGACGACCAGGCGCCGAGGTTCGTGCCCTGCCAGCGGTTGGCGGCTGTGGGAATCTGGGTATTGGCCAGGGTGTCCACGCCCGCCTCGCCGCTCGAGGTGCTGCTGGTGAACAGGGCGGGAAAGCCGGCTCGAGCCTGGCCATCCTGCTGCTGAGCGGAGCTGAGCGCGCGCTGCTGGACCTCGATCCCCGCCGTGCGGAGCCCATCGGCGATCACGAAGACGTCCTGGAGGCTTTGCGGCGACCCGGTCGTGGCCAGCTCGACCGAGAGGCGGCCTTCGGGACCGCGGTAGAATCCATCCTGGCCTTTGGCAAATCCCGCCTGAGTCAGCAGGCTTTCAGTCGCCCGCAGATCCAGGGAGTAGGTGGGGATGGAATCGTCCAACGCGGGTCCCCACTCCGAGCCCTTGAAGATCGGGGTGTCGGTGAGGATCGCCTTTCCTCCGTAGACGGCATCGTTGATTGCCGATTTGTCTATCGCATGCGCCAGCGCTTTCCGCACCCGCGGTTCGAGGATCGCGCGCGGGCTCGCGATCTCGGGGCGCAGCTGAAACCTGGTGGAGCGCCAGGATCCGGGGCCATAGAGGACGGTGCCCCCCTTGTTCTGGGCCCATTCCTGCTCCAAAGTGGTGGCGGAGGTCTGGCTGATGGAGCTGTCCGTAGCGACCTGCGCCGTCCCCGCCAGCAAGTTGGCCACTACGACGTTCTGGTCGGCACTGAAGCGCACCTGGATGCTGGAGATCTTGGGGAGCCCCAGCGCATAGCCCTCAAAGCGCACGGCGTCGATGAATGAGCCTGGCTCCCACTGCTGAACGCGATAGGGCCCCAGTCCTACGTACTGCTGGGTCCAAAAGGGGCGAGCGAAGAAGGCGTCCCGCCCAGTAGTGCCCGCCTGGTCGAAAGCGGACGCCAGGATGTGCTGAGGCAAAGCGGGGAACTCGTGCTGGTTCTTGGACAGGCTATCGGCATCCGGGTAAGGTGCCTTCCAGCGGATCAAAAAGCTCTGGGTGCTGATGGCCTCTATATCGGCAATGACGGATTGGGGTATTTGGCTGGGCAAGCCCAGGTCCGGATTTACCGCGACGCGCCACCCGAACACGAAATCGTCGGAAGTCAGCGGCTCCCCATCGTGCCAGGTGAGATTGGGCCGCAGCGTGTAGGTGGTCTGCATCGTGCCATCCGGGAAGACCTGCCAAGTATCGGTGTTGAGTGTCGGCGCACTGGCGAGCAGCTCCGGCCGAGGCAGTCCCTGAGGGTCGATGCGGGTCAGCAGCGCGTTAAAGATGCCGACCGTGACAAAGTTGCCAGTCTTGTTCACAAAGGGTCGCATGGCCAGGCCACTCGGCTCAACTGAGCCCAGGATCACTAACGGCCTCGCCTCCGCGGACGGTGCCGAGGTGGTCGCGACCTGTGATCCTGTCGTGGAGGGCGCGCCGACGCCGCATCCGGTCAGGCAGAGGGCGAGTACCAGGACGCCCTTTGCCGACCAACTCTGGTAGGCCCCGCGTGATCGATCAGCCCATCTTGGGGGCGCCACTACTGGAGCTCCCACTCATGGAGATTCCAGAAGTCCTCACTCCCCGTTTTGACTTTGGGTTGGCCTTTAAGGCTGGCTACATACGCGATGGCGCCGGGGGGGAAGACCTGTGAAATGGCCGGTAGTTCTTGACTGTAGATCCGGAGGGCCTGCCGCAAGATCGCCATCCGGTCGCCGCGGTCCAGGGTGGTCTTGAACGCAGTCATAAGGCGGGCGTATTCGGGCGAGGACCAGGCGCCCAGGTTCGTGCCCTGCCAGCGATTGGCTGGCGTGGGTATCTGCGGGATCGCCAGGCTATCGAGACCCGCTTCGCCCACGGAGGTGCTGTTGGTGAAGAGGGCGGGAAAGCTGGCTCGAGTTTGGACATCCTGCTGCTGGGCGGAGCTGAGTGCGCGTTGCTGGACGTCCACGCCTGCCGTCCGGAACCCGTCGGCAATCACAAAGACATCCTGGAGACTTTGCGGAGAGCCGGTCGTGGCCAATTCGAGGGAGAGGCGACCCTCGGTCCCGCGGTAGAACCCATCCGGGCTCTTGGCGAATCCTGCCTGATTGAGCAGGGTTTCAGTCGCGCGCAGATCCAGCGGATAGCTGAAGATGGAATCGTCCACCGCGGCGCCCCACTCCGAGCCCGTCCAGATGGGGGTGTCGGTGAGGATCGCCTTCCCGGCATAGACAGCATCGTTGATCGCCGGTTTGTCCACCGTATGTGCCAACGCCTGGCGCACCCGGGGATCGAGGATAGCGGCTGGATTGGCGAGCTCCGGCCGCAGCTGGAATCGCGTCGAGCGCCAGGAACCAGGCCCATACAGAACGGTGCCCCCCTTGGTCTGGGCCCACTCTTTCTCTAGTGTTACCGCGGCAGTCTGGCTGATGGAGCTGTCGGTGGCGACGTGCGCAGTCCCACCCAGTAAGTTGGCAACCACGACGTTCTGGTCCGCACTGTAGCGCACGATGATGCGGGCGATCTTGGGCACGCCCAGCGCGTAACCCTCGAAGCGCGCCGCGTCGATATGGGAGCCGGCTTCCCATTGCTGGACACGATAGGGACCCAGGCCGACGTACTGCTGGGTCCAAAAGGGACGGGCGAAGAACGCATCCCGCCCGGTGGTACCAAGCTGTTCGAAGGCGGGCCCCAGGATGTGCTGGGGCAGGGGAGGGAACTCGCCGCGCTGACGGGAGAGATTGTCCGCCTCTGGATAGGGCACCTTCCATCGAATCGAGAAACGTTGGTGATCGATAGCCGACATGTCGGAAATTGCGGACTGGGATGCCTGACTTGGAAGACCCAGCTCCGGACTGCCAGCGACGCGCCAGGCGAACACGAAATCATCCGAGGTGAGCGGCTGACCATCGTGCCAGGTGAGATTAGGCCGCAGCATGTAGGTTGTCCGCATTGTCCCGTCGGGAAAGACCTCCCAGGTGTCGGTGTTGAGCGTGGGCAAGCTCGCGAGCAGCTCGGGCTGCGGCACCCCCTGAGGGTCTATGCGCGCGAGCAACGCATTGAAGATGCCCACCGAGGCGAAGCTGCCAGTCTTGGTCACAAACGGGCGCACGGCCAAACCGTTAGGCTCAACCGACCCCAGGATAATCAGGGGTCCCGCTTCGGCGGCGGGGCGCACCGGCCGCCCGGTGTCTGATGCTTTGCCGGGCGCGGCGACGCTGCAACCGGTCAGCGCGAGAGCGACTACAAGAAGAAGGCTTGCGGCCCGATTAGACTCCGACAAAGAGATGCTTCCACTTTTGCTCGATGCTCTGCCGGAGCTCGCGGCTATTGACGTTGACCTTGGGG
>DASXTD010000448.1:0-2694 GCA_036505655.1 Chloroflexota bacterium | reverse complement strand
GTCGTCCACTTATCGACCAGGCGGGCCGATTCCCAGTGCATCATGGCGACGGGCCGCGGCGAGAGACATTGCACGTCGATATTCCGTTCGTTCATGACGTTGAGGTGTCGCTTTAAGGCGCCGTCCAGCCGTTCCTCGGAGATCGGCTCGCTGCGGTCGTTCGGGCTCCGCAGTGCGATCAGGTTGTAGGCGTAGGCGCGGAACTCGGGTGGAGTGGACATGTGGCCATGGCAGTCGAGAACCTTCTTGCCCGCAAACATCGATGTCTTCTCCTAGGCGACCCAGTTGGCTCCGCGCATGGCCGCGAGATCACCCATCAGATTCGTATCGATGATCTCGTGGTTCGGATCGCGGATCAGGCCCAGGGGATCGAGGCCCTCCTGAACGCGACCGATCTCGCGGGCCATCATCTCGCGGAACATCACCACGCCGCGATCCGACGTCGCGAGGCGCTCGGTGGATCGGTCGAAGATTGGGCCCTGCGTCTCCCACATCGCGTGGTCCTGCGACAGCACCAGGTCCATCCGGTGCTTCATGAATGGATGGAGTCCATTCGGCGGCGTCTTGAATGGCTCCAGGTACTCTACCTCGGGATCGTCGTCGTTGTAGCCATCCGGACGGCCCTCGAGAAAGTGGACGAAGAAGATGTTGGTGTGCTCGTCGTCCTTGGGCACCCGAATCTGGGTAGCGTTGCCCTGGCGCAGAATGTTGGGGAAGACGAGTGGATGCTCGGCCCAATGGCCGTCCTTCATGAAGCGCTTCTTCATGAGGCCAAAGCTGCTCTCGTAGTACTCGACGTGATCCACAGTGTCGATGAGGCCGCGGGTCGTGTTGATCGGCTTGCCGCGGCTGAGGCTTTCCTGGTGCAGGATCTGCAAGTGGGCCGGATCGGCCGAGTTCTCCATGGCCTGGAACCAGTTGGCAGCCAACTCGGGGTAAACGGCGATCTGGCGATGACCATCCTGGCGCGTCCAGACGTCAAAGGGGGTAATGATCGGGGCCGGCTCGGGACCGAGATACGCCCAGATGAGGCCGATGTGACTCTGGACGGGATAGGCGCGCGCCTTGACGGTCAGGTACATCTTGCTATCCGCGGGCTCGGCCGGCTGCTCCAGGCAATTACCCTGGGTGTCGTAAAGCCAGCCGTGATAGGCGCAGGCGATACCGCGCTCTTCGACCCGGCCGTACAGCAACGAGGCGCCACGGTGGGGGCAATGGTCTTGGATCAGCCCCAGGTTGCCGCTCTTATCTTTGAACAGCACCAGGTCCTCGCCCAGGATGCGGATGAACTTGGTGGGGTAGGCATCGCTCAGCTCACGAGCCACCGCGATAGGCTGCCAGTATCGCCGCAGTAAATCGCCCGCGGGTGTGCCCGGTCCGATGCGGGTCAGCAGCTCGTTCTCTTCCCTCGTCAGCACCATTGCTACCACCTCCGATGGATAAGGCGAATACTCGGTCGAATGATCGTTAACGCAGTCTAGTACCTCGGGCAGCATCCGTTCTAGCCTGGGTGGGCGGCTTCCCGGGTATCAGCTACACTGTGCCCACTTATCGGAAACGCTCGGTTGGCGTGCACTACAAGGAGAAAACATGGCGAAATTAACCCCGCGAATGCCCGAGGTGAAGGAGCCCACCTCCCCAGAAGAGATTCTCCCGGGCATACGCAACATCGTCACGCGCAAGCAGCGGAACTCGTTCGAGGAAGGACTGGAACTGAAGCCGGGCGAGCGGGTGATGATCGTTACGGACAGCACGATCAACCCTATCCTGGGCGAGGCGTTCCAGGAGGCCATCCGCGATGCTGGCGGCCACGCTGACATGGTGACCCTGGAAGGCTACCCGGGCATGGACGATCCGCTAGCACTGGTGGATGGTCCCAACACCACGAACTGGTATCCCGACTGGCTGTGGAAGGGCGCGGCGCAAGCCGACGTGGTCCTGTGCCTGGCGTTTTTGAAGTTCCCCCACACGCCCGCCCTGCCCTGGGGGATTCGACAAAGGCCGAGCGCAGGGTTCAAGGCGCGCCCGATCCAGTGGGAACTCCCTCCCGACATGGTGATGAACGCTTCGCTGACCTATCCGATGGACATCTGGGAGGCGATCGACGACAAGACGCACGAGCTTATGTTTGGAGCGCGCCGCCTGGAAATTACGGACCCCAATGGCGGCACCCATCTGACGCTCGATTTGACCGATGAGGATTGGGGACAGAACCTCCGCGGATTCGGCGAGGAGGCGGCCGGCGCACCGGGTTCGACCAAGGAGTACTTCCCGGCGCATCTGTTCATTCCGTTCCCGAAGAGCGGGGCCTTCGAGGGCGAAATTACCATCGACAGCCTCACGTTCGGTGGCCCGGTAGAGCCGGCTAGGCTGACCGTCCAGGGACGGCGGGTAACTGAGGTGCACGGGACCGGCGCCTTCCCGGACACGCTGCGGCAGTCATTCGATGATTTCAAGGATCAGCAATATCCGCATCTGCCCGGTCCAGGCGCGAACTGGATCAGCACCTTTGCGCTGTGCACAAATCCGAAGTACCGCCGCTCCCCTTCGTACGACACGGCGAAAGGCTCGGCCAAGGTCCACGCCTGGTGCCTGGGGCACCGCCGCTCCGGCTTCCTCCACGCCAGCGTGGGCGCGGCCCAGGTAGGCGAGTTCCACAAGGTCATTCGGCACTTCGACATGATGTACACCAAC
>DASXTD010000447.1:0-5551 GCA_036505655.1 Chloroflexota bacterium | reverse complement strand
GCCCATCTGCGTCCATACCGGGCCGGCCCGGCTCTAACGGAGATTGTTGACTCCCGCCTCAGCTCGGTCTTCCCCCAGGTGCGGCTACTCCCCATCATGGCTTTTTACGATCTCGTCGCTAACAAGGTTCCGGACCGATTCCCGGATCTCCGGATCGGTTTTATCGAGACCAACTCATCTTGGGTCCCCTTCGTCTTCCACTATCTGAACCGCCGCACCAAAAGTGGGAGGAGCGCCTGGGGGCCCCACATATTTCGGGACTATCGCCTGTACGTCGCTTGCGAGGTCGATGAGGACCTGCCTTATATCCTCGGCCATGTCGGCGAAGACAACATGATCACGGGTTCCGACTACGGGCACACGGACCAGTCAACGGAGCCAGGGCTATTTGAGTTGATGCGAACGCGCGAGGACCTCTCACCCGAGACGATCAACAAGATCGTCAGTCACAATCCCGCCCGCTTCTATTCGCTCTGATCCGCCCTAGCGCGGGCGTCGTTCTATATGGCTATGTTGACGGCGGGACTCGCCGCTAGTTGGGCGCTGCCGTAGAGCTCATCGATGTAGCCGCTGTCGTCGATCTCCCGCAGGATGCTCGTGTCCCAAATTTCGAATGGGCTGATGAAATTGACTTCCGGGTTGGAGGCCACGTCCAGGTTGTAGACGTTCCACACTGCCAGCGGGTGTGGGAAGGGCTTGGGGCTCAGTAGGTCTGCCCAGGTCGCCCACAGATGCTCGATCTCATCGGCGCTCTTAATCCCGAGATGGCCCGCAACGGTTCGCTCCAGGATCTCGCACGACTTCTGCTTCTCAGTCTTGAAGAAGTAGGTCGCATCGATCATCGATCGCAGGAAAGCGTAGGCGGTGTCTTCGTTCGCATTGATCCAGTCCCGATTGGCGCACATCGTGGCATTGTGGATGACTGGAACCTTCGGGATGTCCAGCGTGTGCAGCCCAAGCTTTTCGCCCTGCAGGTCAAAGGGAGGATCCACCGCCGCGGCGATGGCCTCGCCTCGTGCCACCGCCTCGACCACCCGTCGGTAATTGCCCGTCCAGTTGTCCCCTCGCGCCGCTGCAACCCATTCGATGCTGTTTAGGTCTGCGCCTCCCAGCTCGACGGAGTGTTTCAGATTGCCGAACACACACGGCGCGTTCGCGGTATAGATCAGCTTCTTCCCGTTGAGATCCTGGGCAGACTTCACCTCCTGGGTCGCAATGATCCGGTCATCCCAGTCATTCTGGGCTTGCGCCAAATACACAAAGCGCTTATCGCCCTTGGCCCGAGCGTAATAGGGCTCGATGTGAAGCCCGCTCAAGAAGTCATACGTGCCGTCGAGCAGCGAGGGACCTCGCTCGTTCATCGAAATGCGTGGCAGGCCTTCAATCCCGACTCCGGCGATGTCAACATTGAGGTCGAAGCCGTGCTGACCGGTGACCCCCGAGTCTCGCCATACGTAAAGGAGCGGCATGTGCGACATCGAGCTGCACAACATGTTGACCTGGGACTTCACCATGGAGCGGCTCCTTCCCCGCGACAGAGTGAATCATGATACTCAACGCCGGTGGTTGTTTCTTCGACGCGACCCCGGGTGCCCCTCGGGGCGAGCTACTCCGAGCAGGTCTACAAGTTTGTTGCCCCTATGGCAGTAGGCCCTGCCTATTCGCGGGCGCGCATGGCCTCTTGCACCGTCTCCCGCAGCCCCGTCCACTTCTTGGTCAGCAGCGTGAAATCGTCGCGTCCCAAAGTGAGCAGGTTGCAGGCCGTGGCCGCTCGTACCGTCGCCGACCGAGACATCGAGTTGTGGAGCAGTGCCATCTCGCCGAAATGCTCGCCGGGCCCCAGGCGGGCCACCAGCGTCTCGCCGCCTTCCACGTGCTCGCGGACGATCTCGACCTCGCCGTCGACCACCACGTAGAACAGGTCGGCGGCCTGACCCTGGTGAGCGATTACGTCGCCCGGCTCGTAGTGGACGTGGCCCAGCCGTTCTGCCCGCGCGAGCTGCACTTCCACGATATCGCGTCCGAAAAGGATGTCCAATGTCCAGTCAATTGCCACTCGCACCTTGCGGGCGAACCCTGGCAGCTTGAACAGGTAAACCGACCGCCACATGAACCAGCCAACGAAGCCCGATATCTTCAGGCCCATGATGTCCGCCACGGCGTACTGGTGACCCACGGCAACGAATTGCCCAAGGCCCCCAAACGCAAAGGGCTTCTTTTCCCCGCGGCCCCGGAGGGCGTGTGCGATGTTCTGTGCCACTGTCTTCGCTTCGCGCAAAGCGTACTGCGCAGTGGGCGGGGCCAACGTTCCCGTCGCCTGGTTGGGCACCGCCGTACAGTCTCCTAGGGCCCACACACCGGGTTGGCCGTCTAGCTCCAGGTACTCGTCGACTTTAAGTCGGCCCCGCTCGTCCTTGCCGCAATCGAGCCCAGACAGCAGCCGGTTCGGAGCGGCCCCCACCGTGCAGACCAGCGTGCGGGCAGGTATGATCTCATCCCCCTTCAGCACGGCCTCGCGCTCGGTGCAGGCCTGCAAAACGGAGTTCAGCCGCACGTCCACCCCCTGGCTTTGCAGCCGCCGGGTTGCGGCTAGCGCCAGCCCCTCCCCGAGCTCCGGAAGCAGCCGCGGCGTGCCGTGGATCAGCATCACGTGGACGTCGGTGCGTTCGATGCGGCTGTAGTGGCGCACCGCGTCACGGATCAGATCGTTGATCTCGGCCACCGTTTCGACGCCCGAGAAGCCTCCGCCCACCACCACAAACGTGAGTAGCTCCTTCCGCACCACTGGGTCGCTCTCCTCGTCGGCTTCTTCGAGAACGTGGATGATGTGGTTGCGCAGGTAGAGCGCATCGCCGACTGTCTTGAATCCCAGCGCATGCTGGGCCATCCCGGAAAGCTCGGAAAAGTTCGTCGCCGCGCCTACGGCCAGCACCAGGTAGTCATACGTCACCTTCGATCGAGTGTCGTGCGGATCGTGGACGAATTCGACCGTTTTCTGCTCGAAATCGACCTGATCTACCCGGCCGACCGACACCGTGGCCCGCGGACAAAGTTGGCGCAGTGGGTTCAGGATGTGCTGCGGCTCCAGACCCCCGCCGGCTACCTCGGGCAGCATCGGCTGGAACAACAAGAAATTGTCTGAGCTGATGATGTGGATGTCGGCGGTGTTTCTGGGCAGGATCTTGTCCAGCTGCTGGGCCACGGTCACGCCCGCGAATCCGCCGCCCACAATGACCACCCGTGGACGAACGTGACCGTTCACCAGAGGCTGCGCCATGGGGTGCCCTAGATCCTAGCCGACGGCATGGAGCGTAGCGGTCTCGGAACTCGACGTCCGAAGGGTGGCCCGGCAGCGGCCGTGACATAGCAAAGATTGTCTGCGCAACGCATCTGTATCATGCCTCCAGGCGCTACCTGGCTATTCTCCGACGGTCATGGTGCCGGCCGGACCCTCGACCAGGCGGCCGATGCGGGCCGCGGCCTGCGTGCCCCTGGACTTAAGCGCCGCAATCAGCGCCGCGGCCTTGTTCTCCTCGACCGCGATAACGAGGCCGCCGCTAGTTTGCGCGTCGGCCAATGCGGTGCGGAGACTTTGCCCCACGGCGTCATCCCATTCCACGAACGGGGCCATGTAGCCCTCATTGTTCCGCGTCCCCCCGGGCACGACGCCTTCCGCGATCAGGTCAAGCACTCGGGGCAGGATCGGTACGGCACCGGCATCGAGATGAGCCGCCAGGCCGCTCCCCTTCGCCATCTCGTGCAGATGGCCCAGCAAGCCAAACCCGGTGACGTCGGTGCAGGCATTCACGCCCACTTCCAGCATGGCGTCCGCTGCCGATTTGTTCAGCTCTGCCATCACCTCGACGACCTGGTCGATCGCCGACTGGTCCAACCGGCCCTGCTTGATCGCGGTGCTCAGAATACCCGATCCCAAGGGCTTGGTTAGCACCAGGATGTCGCCCGGACGCCCCGTGGCATTGCTGATGATATGGTCCGGGTGCAGCGTGCCAATCACCGCGTAGCCGGCTTTGGGCTCCGGGTCGTCGACCGTGTGCCCGCCCACCACGTCCACCCCCGCCTCGCGTGCTTTGTCGGCGCCGCCACGCAGGATCTCTCCTAGCGCCTCCCAGGGCAGCTTGCCACGGGGGAAGCCGGCGAAGCTGAGCATCGCGATGGGCGTGGCGCCCATGGCATAGATGTCGGACAACGAATTCGCGGCCGCGATGGCGCCGAACAGGTAAGGATCGTCCACCACCGGCGTGAAGATATCGATGGTCAGTGCCAGCGCCAGGTCGTCCCGCAGACGATAGACCGCGGCGTCATCGCTGGTCGAGAACCCGACCAGGACGTTTGGATCAATCGGGAGAGGCAGGCCGCCCAGAACCTGGGCGAGATCGGCAGGGCCGATCTTCGAGGCTCAGCCCGCGCAGTGGGACAGGGTCGTCAGCCGAACCGGCTCGTTCCCGCTCATCCAGTACCTCCTCGATCACCGCGATAAGCTACCACATCCCCTCCCCCTCGGACGGGGGAGGGGTAGCGTGGGGGTGAAAAATCCCAGCACCCTCACGGCAGCGGCAAATGCGCCCGCAGGGCGTTTGGCAGCAGCGAAAAGCGGAAGGGGCTCGTTGCCTGTACCACCTCGCCATCCAGCTCCACGCCCGGCAGATCCTGTGTTTCGATCTCTACCGTCTGCGCCTGCCAGTGCGCAACTTTCGGATGCGTGAGATGCGTGCCCAGGTAAACCCTCGGAAACTGCACGAGCAGCTCAGCCGAGGACATCTCCCCGATGGCCACCACGTCGAACAGTCCATCGTCCCAGCGCGCCCCCGGCGCAGTTCGCATCCCGCCGCCCGCGAACGGGCCCAGGGCCACCACCGCCGAGAGCGCCCGAACCGACTCGGTTTTCTCGCCGTCAAGCTGGATGCTCCCCGACCATGCCCGCGGATCGATGAGCGTTGGCACCGTCGCCAGGAAGAAAGCCGCGGTGCCACCGAGCAGCTTGAGCGCCGCCGCCCGCTCGGCGATTTGCGCGCCGATACCGACGTCCGCCTGGTTCAGAAAGTAGCGCTGCATGGGGCGGTCCTGGAACAGGTAGTCGGCTCGCCCCAGGTCGATTTCCTTGATCTGGCCATGACGCAGCAGCTCGAGTGCCGCGGTGCCCATCGGCAGGCCCAGCCCGCGCGCAATGTCCGACGAGCTCCCCGCCGGGACCATCAGCAGCGTAGCGCCGGCCCGAGTTGGCACGCCGTCCGAGAAGAACCCGTTCACGACCTCGTTGAACGTGCCGTCCCCACCTACCGCCACGACGGTCTCGACGCCTCGCCGCAGCGCCTGGCGGGTGAAGCTCTCGGCGCTCAGAGGGCCCTGCGTTCCTTCGAATTCGTAGTCGATGCCCAGCGCGTGCAGGCGGTTGGCCAACCGGGGCCACAGAGCGCGCCCTCGGCCCGACCCCGCGGCCGGGTTAACCACCACGAAGACCGATGCCGTCATCCCGCTATCATAGGGCAGCATGGTGTCTTAATCCTCAAGCGGAGGACGCTGATGCTCACCG
>DASXTD010000446.1:0-3036 GCA_036505655.1 Chloroflexota bacterium | reverse complement strand
AGCTCTTCTCGTGGGCTGTGTCGAGAACGGCTTCGATCTGGCCTCGTCCAAGACCTTTCCCGACGGCCTCATCTCGCACGCCCATCGCGACGTCATGCGGTTCCTCGATCCGCAGGGCAAAGTCCCCATGGTGCCAATCTTTGTCAATGCCATCCACGTGCCGGCGCCCTCACCGCGCCGCTGCTTTGAATTCGGCCAGGCCCTCCGCGAGACCATCGAGGCCCAGCCCGACAACAAGCGGGTGGCCGTCTACGCCTCGGGTGGATGGTCCCATTTCACCGCCGGCTATCCTTATGAGCACCTGGAGGGTCCGCACCCCGTCGGCTATATCGCCGCCGATTTCGACCAGAAGCTCGCCACGTTTGTATCCGCGGGCCGCCTCTCCGAGGTGACGAAGCTCAGCTCAAGCGATCTGCTGAACAACGGCGACATCGAGTTTCGGCAGTGGATCGTGATGCTGGGCATGCTGGGCGACGTCGCCCCGGATCAGTTCGCCTACGAGCCTTTCTTCCGCGGCGTCATGGGCATGGCCGTGGGCTACTGGAACCTCGAAAACTCTGCCGAAGCCCTGCCCACCGCCTGAGCCAATGCTCGCGCTTAGACTGCTTAGGCCCTGCGTCGCAGTCTACTCGGGATCTGGCACCGGGTTCGCGACCGCCTCTTCTAGACTCGTGCATGGCCGGTGCATGGTGTGGGGGCGCGCCGTTTGGTTCCAGCCGATCTGCTCCATCTGGCAGGTCAGCTCAATCAGATACCCATCCGGATCTTTCATCTCGACGCTGACGTTGCAGCCGGGGCCGCGCCGACCCTCGAAGACGATGTCCACTTCTTGCTCGCGCAGGAACTGGCGCGCCTTGAACAGCTCATCCACGCTGTCCACCTCGAATGCCATGTGGTTGAACGTCAAATACTGATCGGACGGCGCGAGAGTCCCTTGAGCCGGGCCTGGGCAAAGACCGAACGTGTGGTGATCCGTGCCATTGCGCAAGAAGACCATCCCGCGGGCGTTGCGGTCTGACTCCTTGAACCCGAGGACCTCGGTGTAGAACTTCACCGAGCGTTCGAGGTCTGAAACGTTGAGCAGAACGTGGCTCACCTTGCTTGTGTGAATCGGTGACTGCATGATCCCCTCCCCAAATCGCTTGGACCAGTGAAATGCGGGTCGCGCCCTCACCCCACCCTCTCCCAACGGGAGAGGGACAAGCGAATTGTAGCGCGCTGGCCCAGTAGTGGATCATCTTCCCCATGTGCCTCATCATCGCAGCCTTTCAGGTGAACCCGGCCTACCCGCTGATTGTCGCGGCCAATCGCGAGGAGCGCCGCGCGCGTCCCTCCACGCCGCCCCACCTCTGGCCGGGCGAGCCCCCACTGTGGGCCGGGCGCGATGAAATGGCTGGCGGCACTTGGCTCGGCGTAAATGCCCGTGGACTCGTCGCGAGCGTCACCAATCGCCGCACCAGGCCTATGGTTGGACGAAGTCGGCCACGCAGCCAGCCTCGCACGACCATCGACCCTAGTCTTCCCTCTCGCGGCCTGCTCTGCCTCCAGACCCTCCGACAACTCGCCCCGGCCACGGCGCTCCTGGCAGCTCGGGCCACCCTCGTGCAGGGCCCGTCTAATCCGTTCAATCTCTTCTGTGCCAACGCCACCGAAGGCTGGGTCTTGGACTGGCGCGGCAAGCATTGGCCTCTCACGCCCGGTATCCACCTCATCAGCAACCGCGGCGCTCCCAACGACGGCCGGCTCGGCGTTATCCGGCGCGCCCGATCCCTCTTGTCCGATATCGATCTGACTTGCGCATCGTTGGACCAGCTCCTCGCCAATCTTGCGCACCTCTGCGCGAACACCGAGGGCCGCCATCCCCTTTGCCGGGCCGCTGGCGACTTCGGCACCGTCTCGTCGAGCCTCATCGCTCTGGACCCAAACGCCCGCATCGCCGCCTATCAGCACGCTAACGGCCCACCCTGCTCAGTTTCTTATCAGTCCCTGGACGTAAGGGACGTGACTTAGGGAGGCAATCGGGGCGTCGCACGGCAAGTGCCATAATGGGCCGACATTCGGGCCAGGGGGGATGACGTGGCGGAGAAGGTGGGATTCATCGGCCTGGGGAGCATGGGACAGCCTTTCGCGAGCAACATCGCGAGGGCGGGATTTGATCTGACCGTTTACGACCTGGTGCCCGAGCCGGTAGCGGAGCTGGTCAGGCTCGGCGCCAAAGCGGCCAGCTCCTCGCGGGAGGTCGCTCAGACGGTGGATATCGTGGAAGTCGCGGTAAGCGATGAGCCCGAGATCGACTCCGTGATGCACGGCCCAGACGGACTACTCGCGGGCGCGCACCCTGGTTTGACCCTCGTGATCCACACGAGCATCCATCCGATCAAGATGCAAGAGCTGGCTAAGGAAGCGAAGACGTACGGCATCGAGACGCTGGACGTGCAGATGAGCGGTGGAGTGGGCGGGGTCGTGGCTCGCAACACCTGCCTGATGGTGGGCGGCGACGCACCGACCCTCGAGAAGTGTCGTCCGGTGCTGGAGACCACCGCGGGGAGCATCTACCTGGTGGGCGGCGTCGGCATGGGCGCGCTGGCCAAGGTGGCTCAGAACATGATCACGGCGACTTATTTGATGGCGGCTGAAGAAGGATTCCGTCTCGCCGGGAAAGGCGGCGTCGACCTGGAGGTGTTCCAGGAAATTGTCCGTACCAGCTCTGCCCAGAGCTACGTGGCGGACAAGTACTTGCAGACCTGGGGCACCCGCGGGAGTCGCTGGATGTACCACCAGGTTCTCTGGGATGCGCTGGACCTAGGCCACACCTACGACATCAGCCTGCCCGGCGCGGCCGCCTGCTTGCAAGCTCTCGCGCACAGCCTCGTCAAGTAGTAGCGAGGCACACTGGTACCACAGCCGATCGAGCTCATAGCGCACCAGCTTGCGTGGCTCCTGTTAGGCGCCTCGCTGTTGTGCGCCGTTGCCTGGAAGGCCCGACTGCCCTACCCAGCCGTGTTGGTGCTCGGTGGGGCGATCGTAGCTGCCAGC
>DASXTD010000445.1:0-1747 GCA_036505655.1 Chloroflexota bacterium | reverse complement strand
CATGAAAGTTTTTCGGAACGCGGATCATGAGGTGAGTCGCCTGAGTCGTCGGATCGACGCGAAGGATGGTGATCTCGGCCGAGCGCGCCCCCAGGTCGGGGAAGATCTTCTGCCATTTCATCTCGCTGGATTTCACATTCAGGTGGTGGGCAGAAGAATCCTGCAACCTTGCGCTGCGCTCAGCGGTTTGCCCGAACGCTGGCCGCCCTAGGAGTGCCCAGCCCATAAAGGCCCCCGTCATCCAATAAAAGCGCTTTATCATGATTCGACCTCCTGAGGATTGGGCAATACGGCCGCACAGAGTGCGGCCGTTCTTTTTATGGGCTCGGCCTTCGGTTCGAGTCCCTCAAGCAGGCGGTGGCGGTCGGCTAGGGCACGTCGCATCCAGTGGGGGAGATTGGGCATCGCCATCATTATCGAGGCTCGCCGACCACGCGCGTGAGCCCCTCTCTGGCCTCGGTCACGTATGCCTGAAGCTCGGGATCGGCATGCCGCCAGATATCGGCGACGTACTGGTAATTGTGGGCCGCCTTCTCCCGATCGCCCAGCCGCTCGGCCACGCGGGCACGTTCCAGCGTCCAGAGGATCTCGCTGGGAACCAGAAGCTCGGTCAGCCAGGGCTCCAGCAGCTTCGCCGCCTTCTGGTCTTCCTGCCTGGCCGAGAGCAGCTGCCCCAGGATCAGCCGTTGGAAATAGCACAAAGGACATAACGTGTCAGGCAGGGCCTCAAGCCGCTGTATCGCGATCGCAGTGTCGTGTCGCACCAGCGCGAGGTACGCCTGGGTTGCCTCCGAGGTGTATTTAGCCAGCTTGCGATCGACCTCGCTCGTCGCGGAGAGCAGGGCTACGGAATCGCTGCGCCGCTGGACCGCACGGATCGAGACGCTGTCCCGCCGTGCTGCCCACCACGGGAGAGTCGTGGCGGCGGCCGCCAACGGACGATTGGAGAACCAGGCGCGAAACATGGAGGCGGCGCTGTCCGGCGGGGCGGCGCTCAGTAGCGCGGCCTCGACCAGGTGCGGGGGGAGACTGAAGGGATTCTGATAGAGAATCTTCACGGCCTCTCGGACATGCCCGCGGTAGAGCAGGATGCCGCCGAGCCGCCGCTCGCGCTCTGTTCGGGTGAGCCACCGGGCATCGCCGGCCGGCGCGGCGGCGAGGGCGCGCGCGATCTCGATGCCCAACTCGGTCGAGTCCGCCGCGCGGCGAAACACCGCGAGGGCGTCAACCAGCGCGGATGGCGAAGCGTCCTGCAGCAGACGTGTGCTTTCAGTAGGCCGATCGCGCATCGACTCCATGATCCGGTCAGCGAGTCCAATGCCGGACGCGGAAACGTCGGTGGGCTCCAGCCTGAGATAACCCTTGGTGTACTGGCCGGCCGCCACAGGGCCTTCGAGCCAGAGCGCCAGCTCGATGGGGTGGATGTATGCCGGGGCGAACGAGGAGTCATTCGCGATGGCGTGATCGAAGGCCTCGAGCGCCTGCCGTGGTCCGCCCCCAACCGGGCTGCCCCAGTGGTAGCGGGCCTCTCCCAGGACGTACCACGACTCGAAGTCCTCGGGGTATCGACGTGTGAGCTCCTGCGCCACGGCATGGACCCGCCGAATTGCGGCCCAATCCACTCGGGGGATCGTGGAATAGAGTGAGGCGAACAGCGAATCGGCGGTAACCAGCAGGCTATCTCTTGGGGCTAGTCCATGGTTCAGCGCACCGGCGCGAAGCGCCAAGGCATCGGAGAGAGAGTCGA
>DASXTD010000444.1:0-5303 GCA_036505655.1 Chloroflexota bacterium | reverse complement strand
CGTCCCGGCGGAGCAAGGGCGGATCGCATCGGTGTTCCTCAATCGACTGCAGCAGAGGCGTCCCCTAGAGGCCGATCCCACGGTGCAATATGCCTTGCTGCCGTTTCCTTCCGCTCAGCCGGCCGCCGGCTTCTGGAAGCGAGCCCTGGACCAAGCCGATCTGAGCGTAGTGTCGTCCTACAACACCTATCGCAACTCGGGCTTGCCCCCCGGCCCTATCTGCAGCCCCGGACTGGGGGCGATCGAGGCGGTAGCATCGCCGGAGCCCGGGCCCTGGTTATACTTTGTCGCACGAGGCGATGGGACCCACCTCTTCGCGACAACGCTTGATGAGCACATCAACAACCTCGTGGTGGTGGGCCACGAGGACTAGCCTCACGACTTGCTATAATCCGGCCTCAGCGACTTGAAGATTTTTGTGTCCAGACTGCTACTCAATTGAGGGCAGCGCCTGGTAGCGTCTCTTAGAGTCTCAAAAGGAGTGATTTTTGGCGCAAGTTTCAATGAAACTCTTGCTGGAGTCGGGCGTTCATTTCGGCCACCAAACGCGCCGCTGGAACCCCAAGATGCGCCCCTTCATCTATATGGAGCGCAACGGCATCCACATTCTCGACTTGCAGCAAACCGTGCGACGGCTCGACGAAGCCACCGACTGGGTGAAGAACCTGGTGGCGGACGGAGGCCTGATCGTATTTGTGGGTACCAAGAAGCAGGCGCAGGACGCCATCAAAGAGGAAGCGTCACGGGCTGAGATGCCCTACGTCAACGAGCGATGGCTCGGTGGAACTCTGACCAATTTCCAGACCATCAAGGCCCGTATTCGCTATCTCGACGAGTTGGAGGAGCGACGAGACTCGGGTGAGTTCGAGCACCTCCCTAAGAAGGAAGCCACACGGCTCCAGGAGCGGTTGGCGAGATTGACTCGCCTCTTGGGCGGGATTCGCTATCTGCAGAAGCCCCCAGATGCGTTGTTCGTCGTGGATCCGGATCGCGAGGCCATCGCGGTGAAGGAAGCCAACCGCATGGAAATTCCGGTGGTCGCTATGGTGGATACCAACTGTGATCCGGGCCTGATCGCGTATCCGATTCCCGCCAACGACGATGCCATCCGAGCTATCAGGCTGATGACTGCGCGCGTCGCCGATGCGGCGGTGGAGGGCAAGGCGATCCGCGACGCGGTCGCCTCGACCGTCGCTGAGGAACAGGCTGAGGAAACCGGCGGCGAGGAAGAGCCCGAGGTCACCGGAGCGATGGCCTCAGAGATTACTGCCGCGGCGGCCGAAGTCTTCCTCAATGCAGAGGAAGCTGCGCCCGCGGAAGCAACCGCTGCGCCTGCTGAAGCCCCATCCGCGCCTGCGGAAGCAACCCCCGCGAACCCACCCGAGTAACTACAGTCTTTCACGAAGGAAGCACGCATCAATGGATATTTCTGCGACCCGCGTCAAGGAACTTCGCGACCTGAGTGGCGCCGGGGTAATGGATTGCCGACGGGCTCTCGAAGAGGGCGAAGGCAGCATCGAGCGAGCACTGGAGATCCTGCGCGCGCACGGACTCGCCCAGTCGGCTAGGCGCGAAGCCCACGAGACCAACCAGGGCTTGATCGAGGCCTACGTCCATGGGGATGGGCGTATCGGTGTGCTGGTAGAGGTTCAGTGCGAGACGGACTTCGTGGCTCGCACGCCCGAATTTCGTCAGCTTGCCCACGACCTGGCCCTGCAAATCGCTGCGTTCAATCCGCCCTCTGTTGACGGTGAGGCCACTAGTCCCGCTGCTGAGCTGGAGGAGACCCCGCTCCTTAACCAGCCGTTTGTCAAAGACCCAGGACAGACCGTGCGCGACGTCGTACAAGAGGTGGCTTCGAAAACTCGCGAAAAGGTCGTAGTGCGCCGATTTACTCGCTATCAGACTGGGTCGTAGGGCTCTGGATCGCAACACTACCTGCGGCTGGGGAGAGGAGCCTAGATGAATGGCGGGCCGAGCCGCTACCACCGGGTGTTGCTCAAGCTTAGCGGCGCTGCTCTCCAGGGCACTTCTCACAATTCTGTCATCGACCAGGAAACTCTCAACTACGTCGCCGAGCAGCTCAAAATCGTTCACGATCGTGGAGTGCAGGTGGGCGTGGCGGTGGGCGGCGGCAACATCCTGCGGGGCGAACAAGTGTCATTAGCCGGCATCGGCCGCGCTACAGCGGATTACATGGGTATGCTAGCCACGGTGATCAATGCCCTAGCGCTGAAGGGCTCGCTGGATCGACTCAACGTCGAAACTAGGGTGCAGTCGGCGATCAGTATGGCCCAGGTGGCCGAGCTATATATCCGCGAGACCGCCATCGAGCACCTGGAAAAAAACCGCGTGCTCATTTTCGCTGCTGGGACCGGCAACCCGTTCTTCTCCGTGGATACGGCTGGAGCTCTGCGCGCGCTCGAGATCGGGGCCGAAGTACTGCTCATGGCAAAGAATGGCGTGGACGGCGTGTACACGGCCGACCCTCTGCTGGACCCGAAAGCACTGCGATACGACCGCTTGAGCTTCATGGACGCCCTTTCACAGGGCCTGGGTGTCATGGACAGCACAGCACTTTCGCTGTGCATGGATAATCATTTGCCGATCGTTGTTTTCGACCTAACAAACCCGCATAACCTCGACCGGCTTCTCTCGGGCGAAGAAGTGGGAACCCTTATCAGCTAGGGAGCCTGAACAAATGCCCACCGATGCAATCTTCTCAGCGACCGAAGCCCACATGAAGCAGACGATCGAGGCTCTGCAGCATGACCTCTCGACTATTCGGACCGGGCGGGCCAGTCCGAACCTGCTAGATCGGGTGCTGGTGGACTACTACGGGAGTCAGACTCCAGTCAGTGCTCTGGCCACTATCTCCGTACCTGAGGCCAGGTTGATTGCGATTCAGCCCTGGGACAAACAGGCGTTCCAGGCAATAGAAAAAGCTATCCAGAAGTCCGACCTGGGACTCACCCCGAGCAGCGACGGCACCACGATCAGGCTGGCGATTCCGGAGCTGACCGACGAGCGACGGCAGCAGCTGGCCAAGATGGTGCAGAAGCGAGCCGAAGAAGCACGAGTGGCCGTGCGGAATGCCCGCCGCGACGGAGTCGACGCGGTGCGGAAGGAAGAGCGTGAAAAGAAGGTCTCTGAGGACGAGTCCCATCGGGGGCAGGAGCAGTTGCAGAAGCTGACGGATCGCTTCATCGGTGAGGTGGATCAGATCGGAAAGAATAAAGAGCGAGAGATCATGGACCAGTGACCATGTCTCCGGAAAATAGGCTGCAGGGTCGCCCGCTCGTTTTGCCCCAGCACGTCGCTATCATCATGGACGGCAACGGTCGGTGGGCGACACAACAAGGTTGGTCTCGTCTGATCGGTCACCGGGCAGGAACCGAGCGCGTGCGTGACGTCATCCAGGCCTGTCTCGACTGGGAGATCCCGGTTTTGAGCCTGTATGCCTTCTCCACCGAGAACTGGCTTCGCCCCCACGAAGAGGTCCAGGGACTCTTCGAGATCATGGCGAACTTCATCGACCGAGAAATCGCCGAGCTCAAACAGAACGGAGTGCGCATCAGGCATCTGGGCTCGCTTGAGGACGTACCCGGGTGGCTGGCCGATCGGCTGCGAAGCGCTGTATGCACCACGCAGGACAACAGCCGTCTAGTCCTCAATGTTGCCTTTAACTACGGTTCCCGCGCAGAGTTGGTGCGGGCGGTGCGCGCGATCGTCGAGGCCGGCACTCCTGTGGACCAGATCGATGAGGCTCTGATCGCCAGGCACCTGGACACGGCGGGCATCCCAGATCCGGACCTCATCATCCGTACGGCCGGCGAGATGAGGCTCAGCAACTTCCTGCTCTGGCAGGCGGCCTACGCGGAGTATTGGTCCACTGACGTCTTCTGGCCGGACCTCAACCGGGATTTGTTTCAGCAGGCCCTCCGTGACTTTGGGCGAAGGCAGCGCCGATTTGGAGCACTGTCCGGAGCGGAGCGGTCTCGCAACCCGGCTTCGGTGATCGGGCCTGAGAACCGGCCGTCAATAGTAGGCCGTACCAACGGAAGTTAGCGACTCATCCCCTAGCGTCGAACGTGCTCGGCGGACGATGGCGATTCCGGCCAGGATTGTCACGGCTCTTGTAGCTGGGCCTGTCGTACTCATCGCGGCCGCCTGGGGGGACGGTTGGTTCATTGTCCTGATTCTGGCGACTGGCGCCCTGGCTGCCTGGGAGCTCTGGACCCTTCTCCAGGGCACGCGTTATGCAGTCAGCCCGCTGCTGGTGCTGCTCGGTGCGTTGGTACCCCCGCTGACCACGGCCTTCCACAGTCTGCCGATACTGGTGGGGGGCGGGCTGTTGGCGGCGGTCGCGGTTGTGCCGACCCTGGTTCGAAGAAGCTCATCTGAGACCTTGCTGGCGACGGCGGTCTCAGCAGCAGCCGGCCTGTACGTAGGCCTGATGTTCTCGCCACCGATCCGTTTGAGCGAAGCATCCCAGGGCCCGCGGTGGCTCGTGATGATTATCATCTGTACGTGGGGATGTGATGTGGCAGCGTTTCTGATTGGACGACGCTGGGGTCGGACTCGGTTCGTCCCTAAGCTAAGTCCTCAGAAGTCCTTGGAAGGTGTGATTGCTGGAATCGTCGCTGCGGTGCTAATCGGGGTCGCGGCCGGCTTCGCGTTCGACTTGCCGCACCCAACCGCGTTGCATCTATCCGCGTTGATCGGGTGCGCGGCTGTCCTGGGTGATCTGGTGGAGTCTGGGTTCAAGCGCTGGGTGGGCGCCAAGGACTCCGGATGGATCATGCCCGGCCATGGGGGAATTCTGGATCGAATCGACAGCCTCCTACTGACGGGATTCGTCGGTTCGCTGTCCGTGGGGCTATTCACGTGAGCGGCGACCGACCACGGGTAGCTGTGCTAGGCAGCACAGGTTCCATCGGAACCCAGACGCTCGATCTGATCAGTCACTTCGAGAATCGCTTTGAAATCGTCGGGCTCGGGGCCGGCCACTGGTCGCCGGCTCTCGCCGCGCAGGTGAAGCGATGGGAACCCGAGCTGGTAACAGTGGCCAGACAGCCAGCGGACGGTGAGGGCGCCGGAGTTTCCCTGGCGGTCGGGGAAGGGGCGCTCGAGGGACTGGTCGAACAGCTGGCACCTGATATCGTGGTGCTTGGGACGCCCGGCCTGGTAGGGATGTCGGCCTGTCTACTCGCGCTGCGTCAGGGGGCTCGCGTCTTGGTCGCCAACAAGGAGCCTCTGGTGTCAGCGGGAGACCTGGTGTGTGAGACAGCCAAAAAATATGG
>DASXTD010000443.1:0-2985 GCA_036505655.1 Chloroflexota bacterium | reverse complement strand
GGAATTGCGTGGCGACCCGCACGCCGCCGATGGTGTGAATGCCTTCGGTCAGATCGTGATAGGTGATCGCAGCGGGAAGCTGGGCCAGCTCGATGGGGAAATAAGTGAATTCCATCTGACCCGCCAGCACGTCATGCAGTGAGCCGCGGCTGCCTTCCGGGCCGTAGATGTCTACGGAGTTCCCGGGCACAAAGGCGGGGATGAAGAATGGAAAGCCTTGAATGTGATCCCAGTGGGTGTGCCCGAGCAAAATGTTTGCGTTAATGGGTTTCTTGCCGTGGGCCATCAGCTCGGTGGCCAAGGGCCGTGCGCCGGTGCCACAGTCAAAAATCAGCAGGGCGCCGCTATCAGTCGTGAGCTCGACGCACGAGGTATTGCCGCCAAAGCGATTCGTGCCCGGCCCGGGGGTGGCGATCGAGCCCCTCGTTCCCCAGAAGCGTACTCTCATAGGTATGCGGCTCCAAACTCCGACGGCGTCGGCGACCCCATCCAAACGCTGGTAATTTTATCGTTGGCAGCTGTTCTGAGGACCGTGAGCATCCGTTCGCCCACGCGTGGCCAGGCAGCCTGGTGTCCGTACGCGTAAGCGTTGTGCTCCAGCCTCATCTTTAAAAACGGGTCGTCCAGGATACGCAGCGTCGCGTCCGCGAGCTGAGACTCGCTCCGAAAGTCCACTAATAGGCCTCGCTGTTCAGCTAGTGCCTCGGCCGCATGCAGGTACGGAGTCGAAACGATGGCCTTTCCGGCGCCGAGCGCGTATGCGAGCGTCCCACTGGTGATCTGGTTGGGGTCCACGTAGGGCGTGACGTAGACGTCGCTTGCGAGCAAGAAATCCACGATCTGGGGCTGGGTCAAGTACTCGTCCACAAAAGTCACGTGTGGCTCCAGACCCCAATCGTGCACCTGGCGCAGCAACCCCTTGCGGTACTTCTCTCCGTCGCGCTTAATGAGCTCGGGGTGCGTCTTCCCGATTACCAGGTACACGGTTTCGGGATGGTGGTGTCGGATGGTCGCCATCGCCGCGATCATGTGCTCGATTCCTTTGCGCGGATCGACGAGCCCGAACGTAGTAATGACGTTTCGACCAGCGAGACCAAGCCGCTCCTTGGCCATTCCGCGGCCGCGCGGCTCGATCGGCGGCACCCCGTGGGGAATCACGGACACCTTGCGCGAGGCGATCCCGTACACGTCAACGAGCAACGAGCGGGCATGCTCGGCCATGACGATGACCTGTCGACTGCGATCTCCGATCCGCCGAATCGCGGATCGCACCGAAGGACCCGGTTGGGGGATGACTGAGTGGAGGGTGGTCACCAGGGGCTTGCGGAGCTCCTCGAGGAATCCCGGGAGATGATCCTGAAAGGGATCGCCCCATTTGCCGTAGAGCCCGAACTCATGCTGGAGACACACCACGTCGACGGGAGCCGCATTCAGCCGCATCGCGGTCTCTCGATAGCTGACCGGGTTTCCCTGGTCGATTCGCCATTGGACTTCTGGGCCATAGTCGTGGGCAGAATTTGGTTCATGAATGGCGGCCCAATGGATGGACACGGTGCGGTCCGCCCCTTTTAGTGCACCCTCGAGATCTTTGGAAAACGTGGCGATGCCGCACTGTCGGGGGGGACAGGTCGCCACAAGCGCGATCGACAGTGGAGGTTTGGCCCCTCGGTCGAGGCGGCCCGTGGCATTCATATCCGGCTCCCCGTGGCCTGGTGCGGCGGCATGTCAGACTCGAATTGTGCAGGGCCTGCCCGGGAGAGTCATGAACAAAACTTCATAGAAGCGGCAACTGCAAGTGGAGTCTCACGGATTGGACATCCAGCTCGGCTGCCACGCGTCGCCAGGCATCCTGAGGATCCGCGAAGGTAATTCCCCCATACAGAGCCAACTGATGCGCTAACGATGGGTGTTGTTCGCTCGACGTGGCGATCACGGTCCCCACCATTCCTTTCGCATACACAGCCAAACACACATCGGCATCAGATGGCAATGCATCGCGGATGACCTCCAGGTCTGGCGCGATTGCAGCGATGTAGAGACGCTCGTGATCGATTTCCTGCTTCATTGCCCTCTTTCGCCGCCGGATAGATCTTCGGCCGGCCCTTTCCATTCGATGGCTCGGATTCTCACGTTGCCGGTTCTGAAAGTCATGACGAAAACTTCATGTGCGCGGGCCTGGCGATCGGGCCGGGCCGGCAGGGCCAACCTTTACCGAGGAGCGGGCACCAGGTCGTCCAGGCCCCGGTACACGGGTAGCCGGCTGAGGCTGGCAGCGCTGGGGAGGCCCGTGATGTCCAGGATCTGTTGCTCCTCGAGTGTCTCTTTCTCCAGCAGCGCTTCCGCCAGGGCGTCGAGCTCGGCTCGGTGGGTCGAGAGCAGGCGGCTCGCTTCCGCGTAGCTCTCCTGCAAGATTCGCTGCACCTCTTCGTCGATGACCTGCGCGGTCTCCTCGCTGTGCTGCTTCCCGCCGCCCAGGCCAAATGGGTCCATGGCGCCCAAGGCGTTGTCCCGAGGGGCCAGCGAGACGGGGCCGAGCTTTTCGCTCATGCCCCAGCGCGTCACCATGTGGTGGGCCAGATTGGTCGCCTGCTCGAGATCGGACTCGGCTCCGCTGGTGCGGTCGCCGTACACCAGCTCTTCAGCCGCTCGGCCACCCATCACTCCGACAAGTCGCGCCTGTAGGTATGCCTGGTCGTAGTTGTGGCGCTCGTCCTGGGGCCGCTGGTAGGTCACCCCGAGCGCTTGCCCGCGAGGCAGGATCGTCACGCGATTTACCGGATCCGAGCCCGGCACCAGGAGGCCGAGGATCGTGTGGCCGCCCTCGTGGTAGGCAACCCGCCGCCGCTCTTCCGGAGCCATCAGTAAATGCCGGGCGGGGCCAAGCGTCAACTTCTCCAGCGCATCGAGGAAATCGCGTTGATGAACGGCGTCTTCGTCTCGTCGCGCCGCGAGTAGGGCGCTCTCGTTGACGAGATTCCGCAGGTC
>DASXTD010000442.1:0-1706 GCA_036505655.1 Chloroflexota bacterium | reverse complement strand
GCAAGCCCAGCGCGGTCCGAAGATTCTGGTAGCCGGCAACGGTGAGGATCCCAAGAACATGTGGGACGGGATCAACGGCGGCGGCGGAAGCGGCGCCCGAGAGATCGGGCACATCGTGAACCAGTATCTGGCCAATATCCTGCCGGACGGCTCCGCGGTGCCGCGGCTGCTGGCCGAGCTGCCCTCCCAGGACAAGGGCACCTGGAAGGTAACTCCAGACGGCAAGATGGAAGTGACGTACAAGGTGCGCCCGGGCGTGACCTGGCACGATGGAGTCCCCTTCACCGCGGAGGACATCGCGTTCTCCTGGGAAGTGGACCGGGACCCAGCGATTCCGAACGGGAACCAGTCGGCCGTGCGGCTGATCAGTGGCGTGACCGTGGTCGATCCGATGACCGCGGTGGCCACCTGGTCAACGACTTATGCCTTTGCCGATCGGCTGGAGCACCGCGAGTTCTACCCGCTTCCCAAGCACCTCCTCGAAAAGGCGTATCGCGACAGCAAGGACACGCTCATCGCGCAGCCATTCTTCAACCGCGAGTTCATCGGAGTAGGGCCGTTCAAGTTGACCACCTGGGAGCCTGGGGCGTTCATGGAGATGGCGGCCTACGACAACTATTTCCTGGGACGGCCGAAGCTCGACCGGATTCGGATCAATTTCATCACCGACATGAACGTCGGGGTGGCAAACTTCCGCGCCGGGTCGCTAAACACGTTCTTCACGCCTGGTTCCCCAGACTGGGACAAGCTGGAGTCGCTCAAGGGCGAGCTCGTAGCGTCCGGCAAGGGGGACGTCATCCTGGAGCGTGTGCGGTGGGAATTCGTGGAGCCGCAGAAGGGGCCGAGCGCTCAGCCCGCGGACCTGCGCGACCCCCGGCTCCGCCAGGCGCTGATCTTGGCCTTGAACCGTCAGGCCTTGACCGAAAGCCTGCAGGGCCAGTTTGGAGGCGTGGCACATAGCTGGGAGCACCCAACTTTCCCGATCTATGCCCAGCTGAAAGACGCGATCACCGAGTACCCCTACGATCCGACCCGGGCCAAGGCCTTGCTGGCCGACCTGGGCTGGACGCCGGGATCGGACGGCATCCTCCAGAAGGGGGGCAGTCCGTTCCAAATGCGAATCAGCGCCGAGGAAGTGCGGCTCAAGCAGTCCAGCGTCGCGCAACAGGACTGGAAGGCAATCGGCATCGACGCCCAGATCACCATCCTCTCCGCCGAGCTGTTGCGCGACGCGGAAGCCCGCGTCAAGGCCGTCACTGGGGTGGCTTTTCAGGCCAATCCGATGGGTGCTCTCAGCGCCACCCGGCGGTTCGAGAGCGTGCAGACGCCCGCGGCCGCGAACAAGTTTGCGGGCACGAACCGGGGCGAATTCAACAACCCCGAGTGGGATGACGTTGGCGCCCGCATCCGCTCGGCGCTCGACGATGGCACCCGGGTCGACCTGGAGAAGGCGATGCTCCGTATCCTGGGAAATGAGCTCCCAGTTCTACCGGTGCAATACGAGCTTCAGGCGGTGGCCGTGATCGGCTTCACGGGATTCATCCCGGTGTCAGGCACGCCGCACACCGGCAACATCATGCACACGACCAACATTCACGAGTGGGACCTGACGTAAGGAGAAGCGAGGCGCCCTCACCTAACCACCGCCCATTGCGATGGACGAAGCACAAGACGGTGATATGATGCGGAAAATCCGGAGCACCAGC
>DASXTD010000441.1:0-3554 GCA_036505655.1 Chloroflexota bacterium | reverse complement strand
GCACGGTGTTTGCCTGGATCCTGGCTTCGCACCAGTTGGGCGCGGCCTTGATGGCGTTTGGGGCGGGCGCCATCCGCACCTGGTTGGGCGACTACCAGGCCGCTTTCATGATCTCAGGCACACTCTGCCTGATTGCCGCGGGCATGGCGAGCCGTGTGGGCCGCGAGAGCCACGAGCTCGTTGCGGTTGCCCCCATTAGGACCTAGGGTCCTGAATCGGAAGGTCTTAGGACTTCGGGGACACGCCCTCACCCCACCCCTCTCCCACTGGGAGAGGGGGCAGTCGATCTTCCTGGCCGGTGCACTCGGGGTGGTTCTGGCCTTCGCGTTCTCCACGACGGCATTCGCTCATGCGATCCTGCTCGTTGCCGTCCCGGCGGATGGAGCCGTGCTGGCCCAGCCGCCGCAGACCGTCACCCTCATTTTCTCTGAGCCAGTGCAGCCATTCGGCGCTGGTATCACCCTGATTGGTCCGGATGGGCGGCCTGTTCCAGGCCTGCCGGTTCAGGTCGAGGGTGCGGCGCTGGTGGCACCCGTCGATCTGGACCAAGCGGGGACGTATCGCGTCCGTTGGCGGGTCGTGGCCGCCGATGCTCACCCCAGTCGGGGCGAGCTTGCCTTCTCCATCGGGCAGCCGAGTGCGGTTTCAAGCTCGTCCGAGGTCGAAGTGGCAGGCGTGTCAGCTCTGGGACTGGCGCTGCAGACCCTGGCTCGCTGGCTCCACTTTCTGGGTTTCGCCCTCGGCTTTGGAGTCCTGGCGTTTCGAGTTCTCATTCTGCGGCCGCTGGGCGTGGTCGGTGGTGCCCTCGAATCGGGGTGGCGGCTCGCCAACCGCGGTGTGCTTCTGCTCCTGGCGTCCGAGCCGGTGGCATTGCTGGGCCAGACCGCGTCGTTCGACCCATTTGAGGCGCTCGATCCGGCCGTGGTTTCCGCTGCGCTCGACTCTAGCTTCGGGCGGGGCCTGGGAGTGCGGCTCGGCGCGGGTCTGCTGCTCTGGCTGCTGATTGGCATCGCTCAGGGCGGGTGGATGCGGGCAGACCGTGTGGCGGTCGCGGCCGGCTGCGTCCTCGCGTTCCTGGATGGCCGCACTGCCCACGCGGCCAGCCTGCAGCCGGCCTGGCTCGGACTAACGGTCAACGCGGTCCACCTGGCGGCTATGGGGCTGTGGGTCGGCGGTACTGCTGCCTGGTTCGGGGCTCGCCGTTTACTGGACGACTCCGCGCGCGTGGCTGTTGCCCGTCGATTTGGCTGGGTCGCGCGAGGCTGCGTGGCTGCGCTCCTGCTTTCGGGCCTCCCTATGGCGTTGGCCCATTTCCCGGCGGCAACAGATCTGGTTACCACCGCGTATGGCCAAACCCTGCTCCTGAAGCTTGCGCTTGCCGCCATAGTCGTAGGATTAGCAGTCAAGCGTTTTCTGTCCAGCGAGCTGGTTGGAATCAGCGTTGTGCTGCTGGCGGCGGCGCTACTCGTGTCACTCCCGCCGCCAGCATAAAGCCCGATTCAGCCATGATTGCGCGAAAAGGGGAGCCTTGAATGGGCACGCGATGTCGAAGCCATGCGGTTCCGCCTGGAAGCGCATCGGATTCCCTACCGCGAGCGGCAAGGAGGAGAAAAGCATCAGTTCGTCGTATACGACCACGACCAGGTGGAAATACAATCAAGTTTCCGAATTCGTAGATCTAGAACTCCAAAGCTCGATGGGAGGCACGTAAGTTGGCGGACGGGCAGGGCACGAGAGACGATCCCTGGCGGCTGAAGACGCCGCCTGGGACTTCCGAGTACATCATGTACCGCGACGACGTGGGCACACAGCCGGTGATTGTGTGCATGGTCGGCAAGACAGAGCTCCGATACGACGCCCGCTGCATCGAAGATTTACACGCCATGCTGAAGGCTCGCGGAGAGTGGATGCCCCTCGGCAGTTCGGACGAGCAGAAGCCTGCCGCCCCGGATACCGTGGAGGCCTGGGGGCGCGATGCGGGCAATCCGATCGGCGGCTGGTATGGTTTGAAGAAGGGTCTGCGCGGCCGATTTGGCATGTACGTTCCGCCATTGATGGAAGCGCTCGGACTCGCAGAGGTCGAGCACACACCGCGCAACAACCGGATGCGAGCCCTCTAGCCGTCCGCTCAGACGGACCGCGTTCGCCTGAACGTTGGCTTGAGTTGCCGCACGCTCCGCTGCTTCCCCGCATCGGGTAGATTCCTGTGGTCTGCCAGGGCCGCCTTGGCGGCGCCCACCTGGAGAGGTAAAGCTGATGTCACCGCGCTTCGCTGCGTTTCAGTATCCGGACTTTCGGCGGTTCTGGATCGGATTTGCGGTCTCCATATCTGGCCAGCAGATGCTGTGGATGCTGGAGCCCTGGCTGATCTATGAGATCTCTGGGTCGAAAGCATTCCTGGGAATCAACGCGATCGCCCAGGCGGTGCCGGCCACCGCGCTGGTGCTCTTGGGCGGAGTGATCGCCGACAAGTTCGATCAGAGGAAGGTCCTCATCGCGGTACAGGCCGCGCAGATTGCCGTCTTGGTCGGGCTGATGATCCTGGCACTGACGGAGCTGCTGCAGGTGTGGCACATTTTTGTTGCCGCTTTCCTTCGAGGCATCATCACCTCGTTCGAGAATCCGGCCCGGCAGTCGATGTTTCCTCACCTCGTGAGGCCCGAGGCCATTCGCAACGCAGTCGCACTCAGCGCCACCATCCACCCTGGTACTGCCATCGGCGCCCCCGTGCTGGGCGGCATCCTCCTGGCGCTGGTACTCGGCGCGACCGATTCCCCTCGCATCGCGGCCGGCGCGGTCTTGCTGGTGGCCATCGCTGCCGCGGCTACTTATGCGCTGATCCTGGCGAAGGTCTACTTGCCCCCGATCAAGCGCACCCGCAGCGGAGGGATGGCAAGCGACATGGCGGAGGGAGTGCGCTTCGTCTGGCGCAACCGCATATTCAGCATCCTCATTGGCCTGGCCTACTACAACATGTTCTTTGGGATCTCCCTCTCCGTCCTGTTCCCGATTATTGCCAAGGATGTGCTGCACACCGGCCCGGACGCACTCGGGGTCATGTACGGGGCGATGGGCATCGGAAGCCTGGCCGGGGTGTTCGCCGCGGCCCACTTCTCGGGGCCAGAGCGTCAGCGCTACATGCTCATAGGTGGGCCCTTGCTGCTGGGTGCATCGATGATCGGACTGGCCGTCACGCCCGTCTTCTGGCTGTCGCTGGTCGTTTTATTTGGGGTTGGAGCCGGGGGATCGGTATTCAGCGTGGCCATCCAACAGAACGTACAGATGTTAGTGACGAATGAGTTCCGCGGCCGGGTGATGGCACTATGGAGCCTGGTTCATTCGAGCGTGCGGCCGATGGGAGAAATGCAGTTCAGTGGGATCGCGGCCCTGGTGAGCGCTCCGCTTTCACTCATCCTGAGCGGGGTGATGGTCCTGGTGGGGGCTGCTTTCCTGGTTACTCGCGGCCCAACCCAGCGGCTCATCGATCTGAAGGAAGCACCTGCAGAACCGTTGGAGACGAGCGTCTCCCGGTAGGCGGCTTTAGTTGATCACCG
>DASXTD010000440.1:0-2079 GCA_036505655.1 Chloroflexota bacterium | reverse complement strand
TAGCGGTCGTTGGGCGTGAGCACCAGGAAGCTCTGGGTCTGCCACGTGCGCAGCTTGAACGGGCCGGTGCCGACGAAATCGGTCGACCAGTAGGAGTGCTGAAGCAACCCCGTCTTGTCCTCTCGGTATGTCTGGCCAATGATGTGATCGGGCAGAGGACTGGCCGCGGTGCCGAACAAGCCGTCCGCTTCGATATAGGGCTGTGCCCAATGCACGAGAACTGTACGGTCGTCGAGGGCCTCGACCGCGTGTACGTTGGCCCAGACCTGGCGCCTGATCTCGGGAAGCGCGGGGTCGTTGAAGACCTGCGCGGTAAGGAGCAGATCCGCCTAGGTTACGGGCGTGCCGTCGTGCCATTCGGCGGCCTCACGGATGCGCCAGGTGGTTTCCATGCGGCCGTCAGGGAACAGTCTCCATAACCCGTTCTCCAGACTGGGAACCGCTTCGGCCAGCTGCGCGTGCAGGACTCCTTGGCCGTCCGGCACCGTCATCATCGAGGACACCATAGGCTCCACGTAGCGAATGCCGCGCACCGAGCCGCCGCTAATGCCGGGGTACGTGGCGTTGACGACTCCGTTCAGCGCAAACGGCACCTCGAAGATACCGACCGTGAGCCGCTTCGGACCGCCGGGCGCGACGTCGACGCGATCCGGACCCGGACTGCGCGCGTTCGACGGAGTGCAGCCGACGCCCCCTATTAGCAAGATGAGCGCGCTGAGGCTTGTGCCAGCGACCGCCCATGTGGTGCGGCCTCGGCTCCTCCGAGCCTTATCCAAGAGCGCTGCCTGGAACCCGAACACTCGAGGAAGCTCTTGCTAGTTGCTGGCGCGCACCCGGTTGGGAGATACCGTGACGGAGTGCTCGCCGCTCACTGGCGCATTGAACACGATGGTTACGTTCTGGCTCACCGGATCGATCTGGACGATCTTGCCGGCCACGGCGGCCGCCGCGCCGAATTTCTCCTCGGTCTCGATCAGGCCTTCGATGTTCACTTGCACCTGCTGGCCGAGCTGGAATGGTGATCGAGCAAAAGTCGCCATTGAGGTCCCCCCAGCCCTCCCCCGCGAGGGGAGGCGATGATTGGTCAGGGCATGAAGGTGCGGTGCCCGAAGGTGTGCTCGTAGTCGCGCTGCAGGTCTTTCGGCAGATACTGATCTTCGAGCTGGCGGATCAGATCCAGGCTCAGTGCGAGGCCGTTCTGGCGGCTGGCCGAGCCCCACTTGGACTGGCGATTGCGGGCTGCCCATTCTTCCTGGGCGACCTGCCCCCGCTCCTTGAAATCGTTCAGGAATTCCCACACCGCTTGCAGGCCAATGCTGGTGGTCATGGCCGGGTAGAGCACTCCCGCTGCCCCGATGTCCCGCCATTGCTCGGCGTTAGGTGGAGGCGGCTCGCCGCCGTAATGCGGAATAACGGGCGCTGGGATCTTTTCGCACGCCTCGCGGGCTTGTTCAGGCGATAGCACATTGTTGAGCCAGATGAAGTCCGCCCCGCCTTCCTTTACATAGCGAATGCTGCGCTCCAGGGCTTCCTCGTACGTGCCGCCCTCCGCGCCGATCACATCGCAGCGGCCGCAGATCATGAAGTCCGGGTCCAAGTCCTTCTTGGCGGCCACGGCCGCCTGAAGCTTGCCAATCGCCTCTTCGACGGAGATGCAGCGCCGTCCGGCTTGAGTGCCGGACTTCTTAGGCGCTTCCTGGTCTTCGATGGACATCGCGGCGACGCCGGCCCGGATGAACTCTTGCACGGTGTAGTAAACGCTCACCGCGTTGCCGTAGCCCGTGTCGCCGTCTGAGAAGATGGGGATGTCGCAACCGGAGGCCAGGCGACGCGCGTTGTCCACCATGTCGCGCAGACCGAGGAAGCCGACGTCCGGCAGCCCGTATAGGTACAACGCAGTCTGGGAGCCAGCCATGAAGAAGCCGTTGTAGCCAGCGAGCTGCGCGAGCTTCGCGTGCAGGGGGCTGAAGCCGCCCGGCATATGGAGCGGCTCAGGAGCCTCCAGCAGCTGTCGGAACCGCCGTGACCGCTCAGACATCTAGCGAGACCCTGGAAGGTCTGCTGGGACGCACGAAGCGG
>DASXTD010000439.1:0-6748 GCA_036505655.1 Chloroflexota bacterium | reverse complement strand
GTACTCATTGATCTCGACCGGTGATCTGCGAAGGGGCGTGGTCATCGAATCTGACGGGCAATTGTTCCAGGTCATGGAATACCAGCATCTGAAGATAGGTCGCGGCAGCGCCCAGGTGCGCATGAAGATGCGCAACGTTCGGACTGGCGCCATCGTCGACCGCACGGTGCAGGCGGGCGAAAAATGGCCCCGGGTTCAGCTCCAGCACCGCGAAGCCCAGTTCCTCTACGAAGAGGGGGGCAACTATTTCTTCATGGACCAGGAGAACTTCGAGCAGATTGCATTGTCGCGCGACCTCCTAGGCGACACGGCGCTGTACATGATCGACGGTATCCATGTGGAGATCCAGATGAACGGCGACGAAGCCATCGGGGTCGAATTGCCTGTCAACGTAGAGATGCGGATCGAGGAAACGGCCCCCGGTTTCAAAGGTGACACCGCGGCAGGCGGCACTAAGCCGGCCAAGCTGGAGACCGGGCTCACGGTCAACGTCCCACTGTTCGTTAATCAGGGCGAAGTGATTCGAGTAGATACGCGCACTGGCACCTACATGGAGCGAGTGGGGTAATGGAGCTCGCGCACATGCCGCGAGACGACCAGGACTCTGGCGGCGCGACGGATCCCGATCCCGCCCATGTGGTAGAGGATCTCTTGGGGCTGCTCCAGGGGACGACTATCAGTGAGCTCGATCTGGAATGGAAGGGCCTCCACGTGCGAATCCGGCGTGAGCCGACGCTGGACGTGGAGCTCGGGGTTGGGTCTGCCGGAGTCACCGAGTCGCATGAAGGCGGCCGGCGCGAAGATGGTATGGTCGTCATCCCGTCCAGTTACGTGGGGACGTTTCGAAGAGATAGCGAGACTCGCTTGCCAGATCTGGGCGACGACGTTCGCGCGGGCACCAGGATCGCTGAGGTAGAGGTTCTGGGTGTCCGCAACCCGGTTGCGGCCCCGGTGGACGGGATTGTGTCGGCGTTCCTGGTGGAGGATGAAGCGCCAGTCGAATACGGCCAGCCCCTGGTTCTCCTCAAACCCGCTGCCCACTCCGAATGACCGGTTAGTCTTTCGTGGCGAGAACGGCGGCGCCAGGGCCCATCGGAGCCCACTATTTCAAGGTGGGCGAGCTCATCGGGTACATCCGCGAACTGTTCGCCCGCGATCCCATACTGAGCGATGTTTGGGTGGCGGGCGAGATGGCCGACCTGACTCGATCAGCGGCCGGACACTGGTACTTCACGTTGCGGGATGGCGAAGGCCGCATCGGGGCTGTGATGTTCCGCTCCGCTGCCGTGCGCCAGCGGGCTGCCCTCGCAGAAGGCTACAGCGCGCTAGTCCACGGCACCATTGAGATCTACGGCCAGCGGTCAGTCTATCAGCTCGTCGCCGATCTGGTGCTGCCCGGCGATGCGGGCAAGCTGCAGGCGCAGTTCGAGGCGCTGCGGTTGCGTCTGGACAGGGAGGGACTGTTCGCGCCCGAACGCAAACGACCGCTGCCGATCTATCCCAAACGGGTGGGTCTGGTCGCGTCGGAGACCGGTGCCGCCCTGCGAGATATGCTGCACGTCTGGGAGCGCCGCTATCCGCTCCTAGAGCTACTCCTGGCTTCCACTCCGGTCCAGGGTGATGAAGCGGTTCTCGGAGTGGTGGGGGCTCTCGAGCGGCTTGCCACCTATCATGGGGAGCAGCAGCCTCTGGATCTGATCGTCGTGGCTCGCGGAGGTGGCTCGCCCGAAGAGTTGGCGGTCTTCAACGATGAGCGGATTGCGCGCGCGATCTTTGCCTGTCCAGTGCCGGTTGTTTCGGCCATCGGCCATGAAACGGACTGGAGTATTGCCGATATGGTGGCGGACCTGCGGGCTGCCACTCCCTCAGCCGCCGCAGAGATGGTTGCGCCGGAAGCCGCCGCGCTGCGGGAACAGGTCCAACAGTGGGCGGATCGAGTCCGCCTGGCCACCCGACGTCGTTTGGTCGACCGCCGGAGCGCTGTCGAGGGATACGCCCAGCAACTTGGCCGTCGGTCACCCTCTGCCCAGGTGGGAGAAACCCGTCGGCGCATCGATGATCTGGCTGGACGTGCGACACGGGCCGTGGAGCGGAGGCGGGACTCTGCGCGGGCCGGCCTCGAGACATGTCGGCTTCGATTGGGCGCGCTCAATCCCCAGGCGACGCTCGAACGCGGCTATGCGATCTGCACCCGCGACAGCGATGGTTCCCTGGTCACCGATCAGGGTCAGGTCGAGGTGACCGACCGAGTGTCAGTGCGGCTCGCTCGCGGGGGAATTGTCGGCGAGGTTGTAGCGAAGCAGCAGGCCATCACTCAGACCCAGGATGCGATCTGATGGTCCAGAACGACAAATCGCCAGAGCAGGCAGCCAGTTTCGAGCAAACTTACGACGCCTTGCGGCGAGCTGTGGAGGAGCTCGAAAGCGGCTCCCTGCCGCTCGACATCGCGCTCACGCGCTACGAGCAAGCCATGGCTTTGGTGCGCGCCTGCAATGAGATCCTGGACCAGGCTGAGCTGCGTATCCAGCGGGTGGGGTTAGACCTTCCTGCCCGGGAGCCGGCGGGTGACTCCGGAGCCCCAAAACGCGCGCCACACCACTGATATGGAAGCTCTCCCGGGAAACCGGGTACTGATCGCCGCTGTACTGGCCTGGTTTTTCGCGCAATCGGTGAAGGTGGCGGTCGATCTGATCCGCAACCACCGGGTCAATTTGCGTCATCTGGCCAGCGCAGGTGGGATGCCCAGCGCACACTCTGCCCTGGTCACTTCGCTGGCCACGGCAATCGGCCGGCAGCTCGGACTGGGATCGCCAATTTTTGCCCTCTCCGCCGTTTTCGCAGCCGTCGTCATGTACGACGCGGCCGGGGTGCGGCAAGCCGCAAGCGTGCAGGCCCGCATCCTGAACCGTATGCTTGACGAGCTCTTTACGCAGCACGCGTTCAGCGACCGCCGGCTCCGCGAACTGATCGGCCATACGCCAGTCGAAGTCTTCGTGGGTGCGTTACTCGGCGTTGCCGTTGGTTTCGTGTTCGCCGAATAAAGAGATTGGCGCCCGAAGCGCTAGGCTTAGTGGTACGCCGAGAGGGATTCGAACCCTCGGCCTCTACCTCCGCAGGGTAGCGCTCTATCCGCTGAGCTATCGGCGCGTAACACAAAAGTTTAGCATGATCCCCATGCCGTGGATTCTGGCCTATAATTCCTGGGTTTGAAGGCGGTCGCGAGGCGGAAGCACGCGGCCGTTTTTTACATCATCCCGCACGAGGTCTCCGTGGAAGGCGCGCTCCGAATAGGCCTGCTGGGCCTTGGCGTCGTGGGGTCTGCCGTGGCCCGCACCCTGCTGGACAAGCACGATTTGCTGGCCCGGCGCATCGGGGCGCCTCTCGAGCTGAAGCGGGTCCTTGTCCACGATGCGGCCAAGCCTCGAGAAGTGGACCGCTCCCTTCTGTGCTTTGACGCCGCGGCCATCATTGGGGACCCCTCGATTGACCTCGTTGTGGAGCTGATGGGCGGGGAGCACCCGGCCGCCGATTACATCGTGCAGGCGTTGTCGGCGGGGAAGCACGTCGTAACTGCTAACAAAGAGGTCATGGCCAAGCACGGCCCCGAAATCCTGGCTCTGGCGGCCCAGCGCGGGGTGGACATCTCCTTCGAAGCCAGCGTGGGCGGCGGTATTCCAGTCATCGGCCCGTTCAAGCTCGATCTGCTAGCCAATGAGATCAGCCAGATCCGCGCCATCATCAACGGCACCACGAACTACATCCTCACCCGGATGAGCAGCGAAGGAAGCAGCTTCGGAGAGGCGCTGGCCGAAGCCCAGCAGCTGGGCTACGCGGAGGCGGATCCGCGCAACGACGTCGAGGGCATTGACGCTGCTTACAAGCTCTCGATTCTGGGCAGCCTGGCTTTCCATGTGAAAGTCCGGCCCGAAAACGTTTATGTGGAAGGCATCACGCGCCTGGCGCCCGCTGACTTCCGGTACGCCCGCGAGCTGGGCTATGCGATCAAGCTGCTGGCCATCGGCGCGGTTCGCGAAGGCGCCATCGAGCTTCGGGTGCATCCGGCAATGGTGCCGGAGTCAGACCTGCTGGCCAGTGTGAACGGCGTCTTCAACGCGGTGGCGGTGGAAGGGGATCTGGTCGGCCCCATCCTGTTCCACGGGCAGGGCGCGGGCGGCGGTCCGACCTCCAGCGCGGTCGTGGCGGATATCATCGATCTCGCCCAGCGCTCCCTGGCGGGGAATCGTCATGTGCTTGCCCCCTCCTACGACGCGCCCTACTCGTTCCGATCCATGGCCGTTACCTGCACCCGTTACTACCTGCGAATGCTGGTGCACGACCGCCCCGGCGTATTTGCCCAGATCACGCGGGTACTCGGTGACGTTGAGATCAGCATTGCCTCGGCCATCCAGAAAGACAGCGTCTTGGTGGGCGACCCGCCGGCCGAGTACGCCGAAGTGGTTTTGATGACCCACGTCACCCGCGAGGCGGCGATGCAGCGGGCGGTCAAAGAGATGGCTGAGCTCCCCGCGGTATTCCAGGTTGGCAGCCTGATCCGGGTCGAGAGCTAGGAGCTCGAACTGAGCGCGCAGCGATGAGCGGAGCGGGATCGGGCGCCAACCTCGAGCAGCACACCAGAGGCGGCCGTTAAATGGATTACCGAAACGTGGGGAAGCCAGTCGGGGTGCTCCGCCATTACCGTGAGTTCCTCCCCATAACGCCCAAGACGCCCCTGCTCAGCCTGGGGGAGGGTGATACGCCGCTGGTCCGCTCCACCGCAATTGAGCTGGAATTGGGGGGCGCCGCCCTCTATTTCAAGATCGAAGGCGCCAATCCGACCGGGTCATTTAAGGACCGCGGGATGGTGATGGCGATGGCCAAGGCGCTCGAAGATGGCAGCCAGGCCGTGATCTGCGCGTCGACTGGCAACACATCGGCGTCAGCGGCTGCCTACTCGGCCCGCGCGGGCGTGACCGTCGCCGTGATCGTCCCGGATGGCTACGTAGCTTTGGGGAAGCTCGCCCAGGCCATGATTTATGGCGCACGCGTCATCCTGGTGCGCGGTAACTTTGACGAGGCGCTTGACATTGTGCGCCGGCTCGCCGAAGCCCATCCGGTCACGATCGTGAACTCGATCAATCGGTATCGCCTGGAGGGCCAGAAGACGGCGGCCTTTGAAATCTGTGACGTCCTGGGCGATGCGCCCGATTATCTGGGAATTCCGGTGGGAAACGCCGGCAACATCTCTGCCTACTGGATGGGATTCAAGGAGTATCTTTCGGCCGGAAAGGCCAAGCGTACCCCGCACATGCTGGGATTCGAAGCCGCCGGCGCTGCGCCGATCGTGCGGAACCAGGTGATTCCCAATCCTGAGACGGTGGCGACGGCCATCCGGATCGGCAATCCAGCCAGCTGGGAGCTCGCTACCACCGCGCGCGACGAGTCCGGCGGCAAGATCGACATGGTGACCGATACTGAAATCCTGGAGACGTATCGGGACCTCGCCCAACGCGAGGGCCTGTTCGTGGAACCCGCTTCGGCCGCCTCAGTAGCCGGTGTGCGCAAGCTCGTCCGGGACGGCACGCTCGACCTGGCGGGCCGCACCGTGGTGTGCGTGCTCACCGGCAACGGGCTCAAGGACCCCGACTCCGCCGTGAACCTATCGGGCGAAGCGGCTCGCGTCAGTCCAGACGTGGTGTCGGTCGAACGGGCGTTGGGCTGGGTCTAGGTACCAGGTAGCACCTGGGAGGCAGAGTGAAAATTTCGTTGCCCAGTATGTTTGAGCGATTGAGCTGCTCCTGGTACTCAGCGTGACTTTCGCTCCGTTCACCGTTTATGTCCCCGCCACCAGCGCCAATCTAGGGCCGGGCTTCGATACGCTCGGAATGGCCGTCGATATTGTGAACACGGTACGTGTGGAGCCCTCGCCACAATGGGAAATCTCACTGGTCGGCGAGGGGGCAGATCGCTTGCCCACGGGCGATCGCAACGTGCTCTATCGCACCGTGATGCAGGCGGCTCGGCGGTGGGGAGTCGAGCTGCCCACGGCCAAGTTGCGCTGCGAGCACACCGTACCCCTGGCTCGCGGTCTCGGAAGCAGTAGTGCGACCATCGTGGCGGGCCTGCTCATCGCCGATCGACTGGGCAAGGCCGGACGTACAACCGACGACCTGCTCGCGTTCGGCGCGGAGCTAGAAGGCCACCCCGACAACGTCACCCCGGCCTTGCTGGGCGGCGTACAGGCGTGCGCGCTGGTGGACGGCCGAGTCGTCCACGCCCAAGTTCCGCTGCCGCGGGCATTAACCCTGGCGCTCTACGTTCCCGACCTGCACATGCCCACTCGTGAAGCACGACAGGTGGTTCCCCGCAAGCTCGACATCCATGACGCGGTTTACAACCTCAGCCGAGCCTGCCTGCTGGTGACCGCCCTGGCCTCGGGCGATCTGGATGTTCTCAAGGTCGCCACAGAAGACATGATTCACCAGCCGGCCCGCGCCCGCCTATTCCCCTCCATGCCGGTGCTCTTCCATGCAGCGCTCGCCGCGGGTGCCCTGGGCGTTTATCTGAGCGGCGCGGGCTCGACTATCGCCGCGTTCGTGTCCGGCGGATCTGCAGATGCTCAGCGGGTGGCCGACGCGATGGCCGACGCCGCGTCGCGCGATGGCTTGACCGGCCGGCCCATGGTGGCGAGCGTGCGCGAGCAAGGCGCGACCATTGAGGAGATCTAGATTGCGATATCGGCTGTGCTGAT
>DASXTD010000438.1:0-3070 GCA_036505655.1 Chloroflexota bacterium | reverse complement strand
TGGATGATCGCCACGGAGAATAGACCCACGGCGATGGACGCCGCGGCGAGATGCGCGCGCCAGCCCCTAGAGCGGGGGTCTGCCACACTAGCCGGCTTGGGGGAAGCGGCGAGGGCTGGACGGAAGAACCTCCCCGCCTGGAGTGGCAGCGCCATGATCTGTGCCCCCAAGATTGGCGCGACCACAATAGCAAACAGCGGAATGTTGCGGGCCGACATGAGCGCCATCGCGGTGAATCCCGCCAGCTGCAGGCCCTCCTGCAAAGATGGACGGCGCTTGGACCACGCTACACTGAGCATGACGGCCACTAGCATGACGAGAAACGAGAGATAGGGCATCTGGTGGAAGTTCGGAGATTGGAACTCTGCGGTGCGATCGATGACCAGGTGTTCGCCCATCGCCGCTTGGAAATGGGCCAGCAACCCCGGACCAACGGGCGTCACCAGTGTCGCTAGGCATGTCGCGACGGCTACAGGAAAGGCCGTGCGGAGGCGGATGACGGCGGCTTGACCATCCCAGTTCACGGAAGCCGCCCAGCGAACCAGGTCAGCGGCGATGTAGGTGGCTACCAAGAGCAGCCCGGCGATAAAGCCACCGTTCAGATTGACCCAGGCGATCATCAGCATTGGAAGCAGCCAGAGTCGGCGCGGATTCGCTCGTCCCGAATACCAGGCGTCCAGGACCGAAGCGAAGATTGCGGTGCCCAGCAGGGTGAACATGTGGGGGCGGGCAAGCCAGTGAACGGCCGCTGCTGTGAGTGCCAGGGCGGTTACCCAGCGGGCGACCCGGGGGCTCACTCCACGAGTCACCATCTGGCGGAAGACAAAAGCGAAGGCCAGTCCGAACACCAACGCGTGGATGAGCACGACCCCGCCCAAACCAGCCAGATGATACGTGGAGGCGGAGATCACGCGGGCCAACCACTCGTATGGAGGCATGGCCTCACCGGCCCTGGCGAGCGAGAAAAGGTTCACCACGTTGATGTCGCCGGTGGAAAGGATGTGCTCGCCGATTGTGAGGTGCCGAGCCGCGTCGCCATCTGAGCTCAGCATCTGTGAACCCGTGGCGATGGCAAACGCCAGGCACGTGATCACGAAGATGTCGTCCCACCCGAGTCCGGCCCAGGGGAGGGCACGAGATATTGCTTTTGTTGCCTCGCCGAACGGTGAAAGGCGCCCTACGAGGCGGGTTTTCGACTGGGGCGCAGCTAGCGCGGGGTCTTGGAGCGCACCTCGAGCCAGTTCAGCTACTACCATAGAAGCTGAGTCTCGTCGGCCTACAGCGCCTGGAGGGTCACCATCACCGTGGTGAGGCCAACGAAGACCAGGGACGTGGGCAGCGAGACCGCAGGAAGGAGTCGCCCGACCCAGGTGCCACCGCTCTGCTTGTGCGCGGCGTCGCTGAGGCGATCGTAGATCTCCGCAGAATGGCTGAGGTAGAACCGGGCCTGACTCAGCTCACGAGCGGAGAAGACGCCGGCTTCGAGTGCCGTGATTTCGAGCCGTTGTCCTTGATCGTGGCTCATCTGGATGAGGTCCGCCAAGCGCTCGGCAGTCAGCACGTTGTTCTGAACCATGAACTCGCCCAGACTTCGTTCCTGCATGTGCAGCTCGTCCTGGTCGTGACGGCAAGCTGGGCATTCGTCTGCGATCGCGGGATAGCGACCGCCGCAGCCCTCGCACTCAACCGAGCGGAGCTGGGCGCGGGACCTTGTGATCCCCCTCTTTCCACCCATTAAGGAGCCAAAGAAGCCGATGAACATGAGACCGAAGCACGCGACAGGTCGAGCGTTGTCCTGGACTGCCTCGGATCCTCGGCCGATCAGCGTTGGTGCGAGACTCGGCAGCGCACCGAGGTCGGAGCCTCTTTCGCGCACGCCGTTCACAGTGCCGCCAGCGCGATCGAATGTGCCGCCCACGCCGACAAATGTGCCGCCGACGCCGTTGACTGTGCTGCCCACACCGTCGAATACGCCGCCTACCCCGTTGAATACGCCGTCGCCCACGCCGTCGGCGATGCCGCGAACCTTCGCCCCCATCTGATCAACAACCGTCTGCCCTGCTTGAGGAATCAGGCTCACCCGATCGGTTACTCCAGTCCAGGTCGAGCCCAGTCCGCCGACAACATCCCGGGCTGGAATCCAGGAAACCAGCGTCCCCCACAGATCGATGCTGATGCCAGGATTGAGGGCGATCGGAGCCGACGGAGCTCCTTGCGAATCAGGGGTGGCCTCCCCGGTGCTGGTAACAGAAGGAGCTGTTGGCGAAACGAGCACGCGGAGCCGCTGGCTGACCTCGCTGCCCGCGGCGTCGTCCACCGAAAGCAAGACTTCTTGCCAGCCAGGCGTCAAGCGACCGGCATTGAGCGAGAAGCTGAACGGGGGCGAGACGATCTCCTGGAGTGTGCGTCCGTTGACGACCAACTTGCTATGGGTAATGGGCTGGGCGGAAGAAACCTCCACCGTTACAGGGACCATGCCTTCGACGCGGGCCCCATCAGATAGGCTTACTGCGGTGATATTGGGTGCTTCTGGGTTCGCTTCGAAGTTGCGCTGGCCTTCCACCTTCTGTGAGCCCAGATTGGCCGTTATCGCCAGGTGGTAAGTCCGCGCCCCTTTGGGGGAGGGAGATTGATAGGTAAGGATGTACTGCTGGCGCATCTGATCGCTGATGGCCTGGTAGATGGACTGGAGCGCCTCCGGCCCGGGGGCAACGAGGCTCATGCCGCCGGTCTGCTCGGCAATGCGGGTGACCACGCCGCGGTCGATCTCTGGACCCATGCCGATCGCATAGACCGGCACCTCGTGCTGGGTTGCCAGCTTGAGCCCGTCATCGAGGGCAGCGCCCCGCCGAGTGTTGACGCCGTTGGACATAAGAATTACCACCCGGCGTTGGATGGCGGCGGTGCTGGTGCTATCCACCGCCGTGAAGAGTGCGTCATAGAGCGCGGTATTCCCGCCGGCTTCAATGCTTTCGATGGTCTGGTGGAGCGTGTTTTTGTCGGAGGTGAATCCGGAGAGCGGCTGAACGGTGCTGGCAAACGCGATGATGCTCGCCTCGTCTTGTGGGCG
>DASXTD010000437.1:0-1910 GCA_036505655.1 Chloroflexota bacterium | reverse complement strand
TGAAAGCGATCGAGTTGAGACCAATCGCATTGGTCAACTCGCGCGGCGCGACCGATTCGCTGGTCATCGACTGCTGGGCCGGCGCCTGGAACACCTGGACCATGGCGGTAGCGATCGCCACCGCGTACACGTGCCAGACGGCGACCTGGCCCGACAGGATGAGCCCTGCCATGACCGCGTACAACCCTGCGTTCAGGCTCTCTGAGACGGCCAGCTGCAGCTTGCGTCCGTACCGATCGGCCATCACGCCCGCGACGGGGGACAGTAGGAGCAACGGCACGATCCGGATCGCGGTAACGTAGCCCAGCTGGAGCGCGGAGTTGGTCATCTCGTACATCAGCCAGCCGCGTGTTACCTGGTCCATCCAGAACGTCAACCCGGTGCAAATCTGGCCGTACCAGAGCAATCGGTACTGGGGATACCGAAAAGCCACGAAGGTGGAGAAGCGAAGCAGGAATCCCAGCACGCCAGACGGCTGGTCAGGGTCGGGCCGGGCGCGAGCGTCGTCCAGAGCCTGTCTCGAAGGCTCAGGTGGGGTGATTGGAAGCAAGCGCTACTCCGGGGCTGGGTGGGGAGTCGTTTACGGCCGCAGGAATGCAGACCCCTCGGCAGTTGGCTCCCGAGGTCGCTCCGCTTCGCTGCGCATCGTTCCAAACTCTACCGTTTCGGTTGAGTCTCGGTCAGGCGGATTGGCGCCGGTCTCGCCAAAGAGATCGGAGTGGTTAAGATCGAAGGCCAAGGCTGAGGAGGAGGCGGGTTGGTGCAAACAGATTTGGAACCCAAGATTAGCTTTGGCGGGCACTATCGAGTCGAACCAGGGAAGCTCGGGCGGAAGATCTCCTGGTATGACGATTACATCGAGGGCCTGATGAACCAGGGCATTCCCCTGTACCGGGGCAACCACATCGAGGACATGCGCACACTCGAAGTGGGCTGGTGGGAAGAGAAGGAGTGTGGAGCCGCATTGCTCCAGCTCGACGGCCAGTGGCGTCTGGTCGACCTTCGACTTACCGAGATCCCGCCCGCGGGCACGACTGGCTCGTTCCGCATGCTCATGGACGAGAAGGTCTACGTCCTATCAGGCCATGGCCTATGCACGATCTGGGCCGAGGGGCACCCGAAGAAGACGTTCGAGTGGCAACCGCACAGCCTGTTCTTTATTCCGCCCAACTACAGCTATCAGCTCACCAACAGTCGAGGAGACCAGCCCGCCCGCCTGGTCCACAGCAATCGCATGGACATTGCGGCGTCACTGGTGGGTAATCCGGAAATCTTCTTCAGTAATCCGATAGTAGACACCAGCATTCTTTACGGAGACCAGGACATTTTCTCGTCGGCGAAGGTGGTGAACGCACCCGAGGGTGATCAGGGCACCGGCCGCTTTATCTGGACCAGCAACTTTTTTCCCGACGTGGCGGCCTGGGACAAGCTGGAGTCCTATCAGCGGCGGGGCGCCGGGGGCATGACGGTTGCCTTCGGCTCGGTTCACGGCGGCCTCGGTGCCACCCGAGCGAGCATGTCAGTATTCCCCAAACAGCGATACAAGAAGGCACACCGGCACGATGCCGGCGCGGTGATCGTGATTCCATCCGGCGAGGGGTACTCCGTACTGTGGAAACCCGGCTCCAACGAGCGGCTAGTCTGCCCCTGGCATGAGGGCACGCTCCTGGTCCCGCCCCACATGTGGTACCACCAGCATTTCAACCTGGGAACGGGGCCGGCTCGCTATCTCAAGCTCAATGGCCACATCCCCGCTTTCCGGGAGAGCGTGACCATCGACTATTCAGAAGAAGAGCCCTGGGTGAGAAAACGCTTCGAGAGCCAGCTGGAGCAGCGCGGCATGACGAGCGACATGATTCCGGACTGCTACTCGACGTTTGATTATCAGTGGCCCTACGGCGAGGACATGG
>DASXTD010000436.1:0-4959 GCA_036505655.1 Chloroflexota bacterium | reverse complement strand
ACTCCCGCCGGACAGCTGCTGAGGCGCTACTGGCAGCCCGCGGCGCTAGCTGAAGAGCTGCCCGAAGGCGGCGCTCCGCTACCCATCCGCCTGCTGGGCGAAGACCTGGTGCTCTTCCGCACCGAAGGGGACAGGGCACAGGTTCCAGGGGACAGGGGTGATGACCGAGCACGCAGCACTCAGCACTCGGGCCTCAGCACTACGTATGGCCTCCTCGGCCTGCATTGCAGCCATCGCGGAGCTGACCTGAGCTACGGCCGCCTGGAGGACGGCGGCTTGCGTTGCATCTATCACGGCTGGCTGTACGACATCCGCGGCCGCTGTCTGGAGCAGCCGGGCGAGCCCGCCAGCAGCACCTTTCATGAAAAGATCCAACACCGCGCCTATCCGTGCGTCGAGGCCGGCGGCCTGATCCTGGCTTACCTGGGGCCCGGCGAGGCCCCGCTCCTCCCCGCCTATGAGTTTCTCACCGCCCCACCCGAGAAGCACTTCGTCTCCAAAGTCTTCCAGGAATGCAACTATCTGCAGGGCAACGAAGGCAACATCGACCCCGTCCACCACTCATTCCTGCACCTGCGCTTCGGTGACGACGAGGATTCGCGCTTCAACTGGTACGGCAACGACCGCAACCCGATCATCGAGGCCGAGGAGACCGATTTCGGCGTGCGCGTCTACGCCGTCCGCCGGATCGATGACGGCCGCAATTATGTAAAGATCACCAACTTCATCTACCCCAATCTCAGCGCCATCACCGGCGACGCCGACGGCTACGGCGTGAACTGGCACGTCCCCATCGACGACACCCACCACTGGAAGTACAACCTGACCTTCCGCCGCACCCAGCCGCTCAACGGTCGGTTCCGCCAGGCGGCGCCCGCAGCCACTGAGCAGCCGCTGCCCCGGTACTATCCGGTTCGAAACCAGGGCAATCGGTACCTCCAGGACCGGGAGGAGATGGTGGACCGCACCTTCGCGGGCCTAGCCATGGACTTCCAGGGCCAGGACGGGTGTGTCACCGAGGGGGCCGGCCCCATCCAGGACCGCACCCAGGAGCACTTCGGCTCCACCGATATCGGCATCATGACTGCCCGCAAGGCCCTCATCCGTGCGATTCGCCAGGTCGAGGCCGGAAACGAGGCGCCCCACGTCGTCCGCGATTCATCGGCCAATCGCTTTCCTGAGATCGGCGCCCGCAAGGATGTCGTCCCCGCAGGCGTGGATTGGCACACCTACTGGCACGACTTGATCGCTGAGCCCGTCGCCGCGGCTCACTAAGTACAAGGAGGCGCAGCGAAGCGGAGCCGCCTCGGGAGCCAACTGCCGAGGGGTCTGTATTCCTGCGGCCGTAAAAAGGAGGACCGCATGGCAGGCGAGATCGAAGTTCAGGTTCCCTACATGCGCTACGACATCACCATCCCGTTCTGCGAAGGACGGGTCGAGATCGATGGCGTGAAGCTGGTGAGGTCGAAAAACCCCGGTGGCGGCAGCGCCTTCGGCACCGAAAGTCCGATTGCCACCGGCGACTTTGGCGTCTGCGACCTCAACATTGGGACCCTGCTGCCGGGCCTGGAACGGGGCGACCAGATGGTGGCGCTGCCCTGGTTCTCCAAGCGCAAGCCCGTCTACACCTTCGTCTATACGCGAGCCGCTGCCAACATCAATACTCCCAAGGACCTGGAAGGCAAGCGCGTCTGGACCGGTCTCACCGGCAGCGCAATTGGTATCTGGCTCAAGGGCTTGCTGGCCGATCGCTACGACGTCGACGTGGACAAGATCATCTGGGTGGTCGGCCGCGATGGCTATCCGGTCTACCGGGAATGGAGCCACGTCGAGCGGACCGAGGCGCGCAAGGGCCTGGTTGACGTCCTCGCCGATGGCGATGCCGATGCCATCATGATGGATATCTCAGACGGCAAGGCCTGGGACATCCTCGAAAGCGATGCCAGGTTCAAGCGCCTGTGGCCCAACTACATCGAGGAGGACCGCAAGCTCTGGCAAGAGACCGGCATCTACACCCCGGTCCATTGCATCGCCATGAGCAAGAAGCTCGACGAGCAGCATCCCGATCTGGCGATGAAGCTCTACGAGGGATTCGAAAAGTCGAAGGCAATCGCCCGCGAAGACACCATGAACGACCGCGGCAGCTTCTCTATCGCCTACCTCCGCGAGGCCCTCAAAGAACAGGAAGCCACCTGGGGCGATCTCTTCAAGAATGGCATCACCGCGAATAAGTCAACCATCGATACCTTCTTCAAATTCAACTACGACTTCGGCATCGTCAGGGGCCGATACAGCTACGAGCAGGCCTTCGCCAACAGCACGCTGGACACGTAGAGAATCGGGCAACCGGAAAGGAGCCTTGATGGCCAAATTGACCATCGCCGATCTGCAGCAAATGAAGCGAGACGGCAAGAAAATCGCAGCGGCCGTGGCCTACGACTACCAGATGGCCCAGATCCTGGACAAAGCGGGCGCGGACATCGTCACCATCGGTGACAGCGTCGGCCCCCGCTTCTTCGGCCAGCCCACTCCGTTCGAAGTGACAGTAGACCAGATGATCCTGTGCTGCGTGGCTGTGACCCGCGGCGTACAGCACGCGGTCGTCAGCTGCGACATGCCATTCGGTCCGACGCAGACCAGTGTGGACGAAGCGCTTCGCGCCGCGATTCAACTCGTCAAAGAAGGTCACGCGGACATGGTGAAGATCGATGGGGCCGCCGACTGCCCGGAGGCCGTCGCTGGAGTGGCGCGCGCGGGCATCCCCGTTTGGGCGCAATTCGGGTTTACGCCCCAGACGACCGCACGGTTCGGCGGCTTCGAGAAGATCCCTGACGATGCGCGCAAACAAATGGAAGGCGAGATCCGGGAGCAGGCGAAGGTGCTGGAGCAAGCGGGCGCCTCATGCTTCGATTGCACTAACGTTGGCAACGATCTCATCGGCGAGATCGCCCAGATGGTCAGCATCCCCGTTCTCGGCGGATTCAACACCGGGCCCAAAGCAGATGGTCGCGTGACCGTAAGCTACGGCCTGGTTGGCTACAGCGCCGACATCAACGCGCCATCGCGGAGCGGCCATCCCCACGTCGGCAAGGTCATCTACGATGGCATGTCCGACTGGTTCAAAGCGGTGCGCGACGGCACCGCTCCACCGTGAGATTCAGGAGGCTCTAAATGCCCAAGCTCCGTCATATCGCACTGCACGTTCCCGACCCCGAAGCCACTGCTGACTTCTACAAGCAGGTCTTCGAAATGGTCGAGGTGGGTCGCACCGATTCGCCGCTCGCCGAGGGAATCTATCTAAGCGATGGCGACATCAACCTGGCCGTCCTCAAATTCCGCTCGCCCGAAACGGCCGATCGCGGGGATGGCAAAGGCCTCGTCATGGGGCTACACCACTTCGGCTTCTGGGTCGAAGACGCCGAGGAGACCAAGCGCCGCTTGCTGGAAGCCGAGGCGACCCTATTCCGCGAGCGGCCGCAGAACGCCACCACCAGCTTCTTCGAAGAGAAATGGGTTGCGCCCGACGGCGTGCAGTTCGATATCACCGAGCACGGCTGGGCCGGCGCTCGGCCTCCCCACGAGGACTAGCAGGCTGCACGCTCCCTTAGAATAACCGCGCGAAACTGGGGAAACCTCCAGCCAGTCGCACATTCATTTGGGCGATGACCTGGGCCGGACCAGCCAACGGCAGCCTATCCGGGAGCAAGCGCGCGTGAGTCAGATCGCAGCCACGCTGTACGCGGTCATCGTCGTGATCGCGTCGGCCGCTGCCTACGCCGCGCTCTCCTTGCTCGATCTCGCCCCGATGAGCATCCCCATCTTGTCGGCATGGTTGGCATCTCTGGTCCTCACCAACCTGGCGCTCGTCTACCTCCTTTGGCGCAAACGGGCCTACCTCTCTCTCACCAAGAAGATGCTGGGCGTCCTTTGGGGTGTGATCGCCCTCTGGTATTGGCTGCCGGCTCCTATCTACTACCTGCTCACGATGAACCTGGACACATTGCAGTTGAAATGGACCGCCTTCGCGTATTTCTGGGAGGTCCCAGTCGTGGGCGGACTGTTCCTGGTCCTCGCCGTCGCTTTGTTCAAGCCAGCTCGCAATCTCATGGACAGAAAGCTCGTTCCGGCTGATCCAGCGGCCGACTACCGATGGACCCTTCGCCATCCCGTGGTCATGGCCGCCCTTATCGTCGTGTTTACAATCCTCGGCTACGCGATCGGCGCGCTTCAGATCCACTTCTTGGGACTGCTGCCCACGATCGAGGCGTTCAAGAACCTCGTCCATGGCATCACCATTTCGCTCTTCGTGGCGGTGTTTTTCTATCTCAGCCTGAGTGCCTTGCTCGAGCCGGTTCGCGCCCAGATCGCCTCCAAGTACGGTCCCCAGGCCGGAGTGGGCCCCACCACCGAGCAGCGCATCTTCGGCATGAGCCTGACCGTCATGCTCGGAACCATCGCCCTGGCCAGCTTGTTCGTCCTCCAAGCCGCCCAGCACATCATGGGCGATTACGCGGCAGAAGACCTCCAGCAACGCACCACGGCGCTGGCGCAATCTGGCCGGACAGCCGCCGTTCCGTCCACTCTCCCCGGGCCCGGCGCGCCCGCCAGCCTTACCCTCCTGCTTCCAGGCCAAGAATTGGACCCGGGAGCATTTTCGCCCGAGACTCAGCAACTCATCGCCACCCACGATCAAGGAACAGTACGGGACACTCGACGCGACTTGAAAATGGTGAGCTGGGCCTCTCTTCCTGGCTCCGTGGGCAAGGTCGTGTCCTACACGCTGCTGACGTATTCGTACGGTCCGCTCACCCAGCGCGCTGGTGGACTAGCCATCGCTGCCGCCTTCGTCCTCACCCTCACCGTGGGCATCTTGACCTACGCTAGCCGGGCGGTCACCCAGGCACTGCGCTCGCTTACCAACGGGGTCCGGCAGATTGATTCCGGCCAGGCAGACGAGGA
>DASXTD010000435.1:0-1683 GCA_036505655.1 Chloroflexota bacterium | reverse complement strand
GCCCAATAGCCCGTTGTATCCGGGCTTGTAGAAGCTGTGCAGAAAGTTGTGACGGTGCGCCCAGCGATGAGCCTGCTTGATGACCTCGGGCGGGAGGACGCCCCCCACCGAGACCGCGATCTTCAACGTCTGATAGCTCTTACCGGGGATGACGGGCGCATCGTCGGCCCACCCGATCAGGCAGCCGGCGGCTTCCACCTGCCGTTTCAGCTCGTCGACTCCCTTGAGCCGCTTATTGTGGGCCAGGTAGATCCACAAGCCGCTGCTGCCGAGGAGCTCGTACACGTGGTCGTCCGCATTCGATCCGCCCTGGGCCGGATTCGATCCCTTGCGCCGCGCCGCTCGATTGCCCATGTCATTCATGTGCATCGGGCGCCCTGGCGGCTTACCTTGCATATATATTGTCCCTCGCACTGGAGTTTGGACGAACCAAGTATATTGGTGCATTCATCCCTAAAAAAAGGAGGCGCAGCGAAGCGGAGCCGCCTCGGGAGGCAACCGCCGAGAGGTCCGTATTCGTGCGGCCGTCAAAAGGCGCAGCGAAGCGGAGCCGCCTCGGGAGCCAACCGCCGAGAGGTCCGTATTCGTGCGGCCGTCAAAAGGGGGAGCGACGATGGTGGCTGAGTTTGGGGAAAAAGCAGCGCGCGTAGAAGAGTTCGACGACCATTTGAGTCAGTTCAACCTGCGCGGACATTGGCGCGGTGTGGTGCGACGAGACCCATCCGCGGGCCCAAAAGCCATGCTGTGGAAATGGGCCGACATTTACCCGAATCTCATGCGGGCGGGCGATCTCATCGAGATGGACGAGACCGGCCGCCGCACGCTCCAGCTCATCACGCCTGGCCTGAACTCGACGAGCTCAAATATCCAGATGTCTGTGCAACTGGTTTTGCCCGGCGAGGTGGCCAACGCTCATCGCCACATGTTCGCGGCCACTCGGTTCATCGTGCAGGGCCACGGGGCCTACACCACCGTGGACGGCGAGCCGTTGTGGCTGTCCGAGAACGACTATGTGACGACGCCCGGATGGTGCTTCCACGACCACGCCAATCCGTCCGAAGAGCCGATCATCTGGCTCGACATCCACGACAACCCGCTCGTGGGGGCCAAGCTGGGAATCAGATTCGGCGGGCCCTACTCCCAGGACGTCCAGGACCAGGTGGTCCCGGCCGGCACCGCGCGCGCCCAGATGGGCATCGTTCGCCCCATGGGGCAGACCTTCCATCCCGCCCACCAACCCGCCGGCTACCCATGGGCGGAAGTGCGCCCGGCCCTCGATCGGATCGCCGAAGGCCCCGGCAATCCCCACGATGGCGCGATTCTCGATTATGTAAATCCAGTCACCGGAAGCCACCTGCTCCCCACCCTCGGCGTCCGCGCACAAATGCTGCGGACCGGGGAGCACACCCAGGCGCACCGGCATACCGCCTCGGCCATCTACCACGTCGTAGAAGGCGAGGGCGTGACCGTCGTGGGCGATCAGCGCCTGGAGTGGAGCAAAGGCGACTGTTTCACCGTACCCTCCTGGGAATGGCACGCGCACGAGCAAAAAGGCAGCGCACCGGCGGTCTTATTCTCGGTGCACGACCAGCCCGTGCTCGAAGCGTTCGACCTCTATCGCGAGCAAGCCGACGACGAGCCCGACCCGTTCACCAGCTGAGCAGGCAACTAGCCTTGCGTGGT
>DASXTD010000434.1:0-2371 GCA_036505655.1 Chloroflexota bacterium | reverse complement strand
CACCGTTCGATCTAGGCCGAGTGCCCCATCGCGCAGACCGAAGACGGCAGCGATACCGCCACTGGTCCCCTGAATAGCGGGGAATCCCATCGACTCAAACAGGAGTGCGCTCAGGGTGTCGTAGGCGCCTGGCATGATCAGGATTTCCGGCGCCTGGAGCAGCTCCCGCAGTCGCTGGCTCTTCTGGTTGGCTCGGGCGACCATATCGGGCGCGATCATCGCGCTGCCATCATTATGTAATGCTCACTAGGCCGTGTTGGCGCTTGAACAGCACCTCACCGCCATGGTCAGTGACCACCACGTCGCCGCCCCAGACGAACTGCAGCTTCTCATCGACGCTCATGCCGTACGGCTTCCACACGAAGGCATTGCCCTTCTCGAATCGCAGCTCGCGCAGATCCTCACCTCGCGCCAGCGGGGTCAGCAGCGGTCCATCATCCCCGTATCCGCGGCCGTGCATGAGGACCAGCGTCTTACCGCCCCGGCTGTCTCCGAATCCATTGATAAAGTCGATGAACTCCCCCAGCCTGGTCCCCGGCTTCATCCGCTCCAGGCCCGCCTCGAAGACCTCTCGCTGCAGCTCCACCACCGGCTTGAACTCGTCCGGAATCGGACCCAGCAGGACGGGCTGGTCTTCCTGAGCCACCTGAGCACCCCACACTCCGCTCACCTCGTTCATGACGTATGCGTTCGGCTGCAGCCGCTCTCCGATGGGCGGGTTCGTCTTGCGTCGTCCGGGCGTGCCAAACGGATCCGTATATAGAGCCAATGTGTAGTACTCGCTCCCCAGCTCCAGCATGCGTGCCATCACCCGCGCCCACACCTGCGCCTCGTCCACGCCAGGCCGAGCCACCTCGATCAGCTCATCGATACCCGCCTCGGAGATCTCGGCCGCTCTACGGAGATTGGCGATCTCTTCATCGCCCTTCACGTAGCGTGACATCCCCACTACTTCGGTAGCATCCACGAAGGTGGCGTTCGGAAACTGTCGGGTCACCTCCGCGTAGGCTGAGTGGTTGACCACACCATCGGGCACGCGCACGTGGCTCGTCATGCCGCCCTTGAGCCCGACCACCCCGATCCGCGCTCGCTCCATGCCGAAGTCCGCAAGTGCCGCGGTCATCGGCTGCACCCACTCCCGGCCCGTCTGTCGCGGCTCCGGGACCCAATTGTTGTAGGCGCCTCGGTCCGTGATGACGATCGGATCTCGCCCGTCAGTAGGGAGGACGATCGAAGCAGCTCGAAACTGAGTCATGTAGCGCCCATCGATGCCGTTGCCGAGCGGCACCCAGACGCAGTCAAGGCCTTCCTTGGCCGCGTTCGCCCGCACGGCATTCCAGCGTCGATCGCGCTCGGCCGTCGAGTACCCCATCCAGAACCCCAGCGGGGTGGCTGCTTCTCGCTGTCGATCCTGCATCACTGCCCTCCCCGGGTAAGCTCCGAGTTCAGAGTGCCGCTTTTCTGACCTTCTAAGCTATGCGCGATTCGCGATTATAGATGCGCGTAGGACCCCAACTTCGACAATTCTGAGCGGCTATCTCTGCTACGATGGGCCGCATCCTGGTCCAGTAGCTTTGTCCGTAGCGAGGCTGCCATCGATTCCAGCCAGACTCAGTCTTCACACCGAGGTGGCCGCAATGACGTTGAGCTCTTCGATCCACACTGCCCTCAGTGCTAGGGCCGCGGGCTGCCTGGGATTGGTGGCACTGATCGGGACTGCCTGCGCTGCTCCATCTCCATCCGCGAATCAGTCGGCATCGGGCGGGGCAGCATCGCTGGCTCAGCCCAAGTCGCTCACTATTGGCATCACCAGCACGGTTCCTGCCATGAGTCTCGCCGTTGCGACCGGTACTCCGACGGGCGGCTGGATGGCGATGACTGAGCTTCACACCGACGGGCTCGTGACTTCGGACGCCAATAGCCGCAATCCCGTGGGGCGCCTGGCCGAGACGTTCCCTACGTTGGAAAACGGCGGCATCACCATCCTCCCCGATGGCCGGATGAAGGTCGTGTTCAATCTCCGTCAGAACATAACCTGGCAAGATGGGGTCCCGTTCACCGCGGACGACATGGTGTTCTCCTACCAGATCGGAGGGCCCGGGGGAATTCCAACACCCCTGAACGGCGCGGTGCCCTATATGTCCGGAGTGGAGGCGGTCGACGCCCATACCCTCGCTGTCTTCTACAAGAGCCCTTTCTTCCAGGGCGCAGTCATGGGCCCGCAGATGTTCTGGCCTTTCCCTCGGCATCTACTGAGCGAGTCCTACCAGAAGTTTGTCGCCGACAAGAATCTGGAGGAGCTGTTGGGAGGTCCTTACTGGACTTCAGGCTATGTAAGCGCCGGCCCATTCCGGCTAACCCAATTCGATCC
>DASXTD010000433.1:0-1990 GCA_036505655.1 Chloroflexota bacterium | reverse complement strand
CCAGATCGGGGGCAAATTCCAAACGATTGCCTGCGACGCTTCTCAGGTGGCCGAGCAACTGGACGCCATCGACAGCGAGTTGGCGGAGATCAAGGTCGTGACCGCCGCCGACTCCGGTGAGCGCCGCGGAGGGCCTCCGATCGCTGGCCGACGCTGCGTTGGAGGTCTGATCGAAGAAACCCGTGGCATCGAGCCACCAGACGATGTCTCGTCCGCGATAGCGCCGCGGCAATTTAGCGTGCTGGCCGACCGAGAGAAACACGCGCCGGCCGCTGTGGTTCAGCTCCTCGGCGATCTGCTGGCCCGAGGTGCCGGAGCCGACCACGAGCACCGCGCCGGTCGGCAGCTGGTCCGGATTGCGGTAATCGTTGGTGTGAATCTGGAACAGATCGGTCGGAAAAGAGGATTGGAGGGGGATCAGGTGGGGACGCTGAAAACCTCCGATGGCGACCACGAGATTTTCAGCCTCGAAGCTGTGCTCGCCATGGTTAACCTCGACCAGATGGCGGCCCGAGACTTCATTCCTGCGCGCAGACGTGACTTCAGAGCTACTACGGACCGGGGCGCCGAACGAGTCGGCATAGCTTTGCAGGTAATCGACGATCTCACTCCGGTCCATGAAGCCGTCTGGATCGGGACCCGTATAGCAGTAGCCCGCTAGTCGGCTGTGCCAGTTCGGGGACAGCAGGGTGAAGGAGTCCCAGCGCTCGCTGCGCCAGCGCTCGGCGACGCGGCCGCGCTCGAGAATGAGGTGCTCGTGTCCGGCTTGCGTGAGGTAGTAGCTGAGGGCCAGCCCAGCCTTCCCCGCGCCGACGATGATGGTTCGGACGCTTTCCACGCTAGGACCTAGTCAGCCACAACCCGCCCTCACCCGTCCTTTGGAGCTGGGGGACACCCCCAGACCCCCGGGGCCCTGCGGGGCCGGCGGCCGGCCTCTCCCAGAGGGAGAGGCGACGCAGCTTCCCCCTCGCCTTCTCGGAGAGGGTTGGGGTGAGAGCCTGCGTCATAGCAGCTCGTAGAGCTGCTGGGGGCGGGTGCCGAGGCGCTCGGCTCCATTCGGCCGCACCGCGACGCTATCGCCCCAACGGCCGTACTCGGGCTTGCCATCGACGGAGGCGCCGGGCTTCAGGATCAAGCAACAGCCTTCCTCGATGACGATGTCTCGGACCTCGGCGGGCGGCACGCCGTACCAGGGCGGGCCATCATCGCCGGTGCCGCGGCCGTGCATGGTGAGGCGAGCTTTGGCGCGCCCACCCAAGCCGCTCAGGTCGGCAGCGTCGGCCAGCTCGCCCACCGTGATGCCCGGACGCAGCGCCTCATGCGCGCGGTCGAACGAATCGCAAGCGAGCTTGAAGCCCTCTTTGAGGTCCGCGGGGGCGGGTCCGACCGAAAAGGTCTGATCGATCTGGGCCACGTAGCCGCCGTATCGGCCTTCGATCTCGAGGGCCAGGATGTCGCCCGCGGCCAGCTTGCGGAACGTCGGCTGCTCCAGGCGATGGTAGGGGTTGCCCAACGGCCCGCTGACCCAGCCGATCATGGGCGTGAAGCTGCCGTCGGCGTCGGCATTCGCGAACAACATCTCGGCGAAGACCTCGCGCTCTGACGCACCGGCGCGAGCGTATTCGACCACGGCCTGCATGGTCTTCTCGGCGATCTCGGTGCCCTTGCGCAGAAACTCGATCTCTTCCGCGCTCTTGCGCCAGCGGGCAGGGCCCAGGACGGGAGTTGCGCTCACGAAGTTAGCCTGCGGAAACTCCCGCTTGAGCATGTCGAGGGACTGCCAGTTGAGGCCGCCCTCAACCGCGCGAACGTGAATCAGGTAGGAGCCGTCCAGCCCGGCCACGCCAATCTTGGCCCGCTCGAATTGGGGATGCTCCGTGATCCAATCGATGAGCGTGCGACCGCCGGTCCCGCGGGGGGCGGGGCGGATGTCCGTGAGCCAGTTGGAGGAGGGCCAGACGCCGCCGCGGGAGTGCCAGGCGGTGACATC
>DASXTD010000432.1:0-5238 GCA_036505655.1 Chloroflexota bacterium | reverse complement strand
ATGAAATACAAGATAGCCCTCCAGAAGACGGACGAAGGTTACAGCGTTTCCGTGCCTGGCCTGCCCGGCTGCTGGTCCCAGGGCGATACCGAGGAAGAGGCGGTCGACAACATCCAGGACGCGATCCGTGAATACCTTTTGGCGCGGGACGATCTCCTCCAAGACGTCGTCATTCGCGAGGTCGAGATTCCCTCTTAGACCGTGCCATCTATTCCGGGCGTCAACCACCAAGACGCAGTCCGCGCCCTTGAAAAAGCTGGTTTCTAGGTCTTGCGCCAGGGCAAGCACATCGTAATGACGGACGGGGTCCGCATCCTCACGCTTCCGCGACACAATCCCGTAAACGCTTACACCATGGGCGGAGTCGTTCAGGACGCCGGCCTTACACCCGAGCAGTTCCGTCATCTGCTCTAGGGCGGTCCACCTCCAACCCTCGTCGCTCCGTTCGCCCAGCCTGCCTGAGGCCGGTTGACACGGTTTGCCAGGCATGGGTACGCTACCGAAACTGAGTACGCAGACCATCAACCCAAGCCGTCAGCGGCGTGTCCGTGGCAGCGCGGGAGCGCCACCAGAAGGAATGACTACGCAGACTGCCAACCCAAGCCGTCAGCGGCGTGTCCGCGCGGCGCGGTAGCGCCACAAGAAGGAATGAGTACGCAGACTGCCAACCCAAGCCGTCAGCGGCGTGTCCGCGCAGCGCGGTAGCGCCACAAAAGGAGGCGCATCATGGCTGAAATCGTTCTCGTGGCCGGAACATCACATTCGCCGTACCTGTATTCCCCGCCGGACATGTGGAACGAAGGGCGCAAGCGCCGGCCGCTCATCCGCGAAGGCGTCCCGATGGATTCCGACGAAACCAACCGGTCCAAGCACGAGCAGTGTCGGGCCTATTCCCAGGTCCTTCGCGAAAAGATCGAAGCAGTCAAACCGGACGTGATGCTCATCTTTGGCGACGACCAGTACGAGCAGTTCGATTTCTCGAACTTCCCCGCCTTTGGCGTCTACATGGGCGAGGAAGTGTGGGGTACTCCCCCCGATCAGTACTGGCGCCGGATCCTGCTCCGCGAAAAGGGGATCCCGAATGACGGAGTTCGGGTCAAGGGCTGTCCCGAACTGGGTCGCGCCCTCACCGAGGCCCTGATCGACCGCGACTTCGACCTCTCCTTTTCACTCGAAGCCCACAACAAGGAGCGCGGTATCGGACACGCGTTCATCAATCCGTCCTACTACATCAATCCGAGCTATGACATCCCGGTCCTCCCCTTCTGGGTGAATTGCTACTACCCGCCCCAACCCACCGGCCGCCGCTGCTACTCTCTCGGCAAAGCCGTGCGTTCGGCCCTGGAAGAGATTCCTCTGGATCTCAAAGTCGCGGTAATCGCGTCGGGCGGCCTGTGGCATACGCCCGGTGCGCCAGACGCGTACCTGGACGAGACGTTCGACCGCGGCATGATCGAGGCCATGAAGAAGGGTGACGCGCGCGGCATGGCGGAGCTGTTCGACGAAACGCCGTGGGAGTATCACAAGCCCTCGGCTGAAGTCCCAGCCGAGCTCGCTCGCTGGACGGGCATGAAGGGCGGCCCCGGAGGCGGAACCGGTGAAACACGCAACTGGCTCATCGCCGCCGCGGTCGCGGATGGGATTCCAGCCACCTTTGCCGAATATGTGCCCGTCTACGCCTCCCCCATCGGGATGGCCTTCGCCTACTGGGACGTAAACTAGCGAGGGCCAGTCCATTCCCTAGCGTCCGTGCTGATACGGTGATTTCGCGGGTGACCGCCTTGAGTGACTCCGCGCCCAGGGGGCCGTTGGGGGGCGGAGCCCCCCAACACCTTTGAAGGGCGGGTGGGTGGGAACAAAATGATGCGGCAGTACGCCTACCTGGGCGAAGACGGCCAGGTTCACGTCCACGACCTCGACTCGGATCAGGAGCAGATCGTTTCCCGAGCCGATGCCGAAGGCACCGAAGACGCGGGCGGCTGTGCTTGCCCGACCTGGTCGCCCGACGGCACTCAGCTCGCTTACGTTCGCTACGAAGTTACTCGGGGTGAGCTGCGCGCCTCGGCGTTGCATGTCGCTTTGCCCGATGGCACCCAAAGCCGCCTCCTGCACCGGTTCGAAGGCAGCCTGCCGATCTACATGAGCTGGTCTCCAGACGGCCGGCGGCTAGCTCTGTTGTTGCAGACCGGACGTCAGCTCGCGCTGCACATCGTAGACGCGGTTGGCCACGGACCGCTGTTGGTAGCAGCTCGCGGCGCTCCACTCTACTTCGCCTGGCATCCTGACTCGAACGTTCTCCTCACCCACGCGGGGAGGCCGGGCCCAGTGCCTGGCAGCCGGCTCGCATGGGTACGTTTGGAGGCCGATGCCGCAGTTTCCGAGTCACTGCCCGTCGCAGCCGCTCCGGCGTTTCGGGCTCCCGCCTGGTGGACGGTCCGCGGGGCGATGACCGTTGCGCGTGGGTCGGGCGACTCTACTGAGGTCGTCCTGGTGCGCCCAGACACGCCAGATGTCGAGGTCCTTTTCGCGTGTGGCGCCGCGCCGGCCTTCGCCTGGAGCCCCAATGGTGACATCCTGGCGTGCGCCGGGCGCAAGGCTCCAGAGGATGCTAGCTATGAAGGCATCTCCCTTTTCCGTCCCCAAGAAGGTAAGCTAGAGAAGCTCACCGAGGCATCCGCCCTGGCGTTTTTCTGGGCTTCGGGCGGTCGCCGGCTCGTCTATTGCACGGACCTGGTCGGCGACCGACAAGTTGGGCTGCGGCTCCTCGATATTGAATCCGGAGGCGAGACCGATCTTGGCTTTGTCCGGCCTAGCCGAGAGCAGCTTCTGCTGTTCAGCCATTTTGACCAGTACCGCCAGTCGGCATTGCTCGTGTCGCCGTCAGGCAACGAGCTCCTGCTGGCCGCGTCACGCGCCAAAGAAAGCGAGAACGGCTCGGTTCCCACGGTGCGGCAGATCATGCTCAAGTCGTTAGGCCCAGAAAGTACAGAACGTCCGGTGGGCCGAGGTCGCCTGGCCTTCTGGCGACCAGCAATTTCGTGAGTTCAGACTGAAACAATCCCCTAGGTAACAACCAAATAATCATGCTCCGCGGGTACTAAGAGAGCAGCGATCCTCGGGTGGAACCAAGACAACCACGCTCGGGGGGGCAGTTGGGGGGCGCAGCCCCCCAACACCTTTGACGGGCGGGAGGGTGGGAACAAATGGAGATAACGTGGCTCGGTCATTCGTGCTTTCGGCTCAAAGGGCGCGACGCAGCGGCAGTCACTGACCCCTGCGGACCCGGCTCTGGTTACAAGCTTGCCCAGCTGACCGGCGATGTGGTGACGGTGTCTAACTCCCACCCTCACCACAACGACGTCGAGCTGGTGGGAGGCGAACCGGTCATCCTCGACGGGCCGGGGGAGTACGAGGTCAAGGGCGTTGGAGTCACCGGGTTCCGTACCGACCTGCCTGAAGAGGGCAAAGAAAGGCTGCACAACACCGCCTACATGATCGAGATCGACGACATCACAGTCTGCCACCTGGGGGACCTGGCGAACATGCTGCCGACGGAGCACCTGGAGATTACCAAAGACATCGATGTCCTCCTGGTTCCGGTCGGCGGCCACTGCACGATTGGACCGGCTCAGGCGGCTCAAGTGATCAGCCAGCTTGGTGCCAAAGTGGTCATCCCCATGCATTACGCGACCGATGTCTCGTCAATGGAGCTGGAGCAGCTGGACGGGTTCCTGCGCGAGATGGGAGTCACCGAGGCACAGCCGCAAGCCCGCCTGAACGTAACCCAGAGCTCCCTCCCCCCCGAGCCCACCGTCACGGTCCTGCAATACCGGAAATAGCCTGCTGGCCGACCTGAGCCCAGGCGGACTGGGCACCCCTTATAATTCTCGGTCGGAGCTTGTTTCCGCCGCCGTGCTAGCAGGGCTGATGCTCGGCCCCACTTGGCCCGCGGCGGATTGTTTTGTAACCCAGATAAGCACGGAGCGGTGTGTGGCTGATCCCCCGCGGTACGTCGTCATCGGCAATGGAATTGCGGGCACCACGGCCGCGGAAACTCTGCGCAAGAACGACCCCGATTGCCACATCTCCCTGTACACCGACGAGCCCTACCCGCTCTATAACCGGGTCGCGCTGCCGCCTGCGTTAAAGCTCGAAAAGCCTCTGGTCAAGACTTCAATGAAGACGGTTGAGGCGCACCGCGAGAAGAACATTTGCTTCGAGCCCCGCACTCCCATCGTCGAGATCAACCTCGACGGACGGTACGTGAAGACCTCTACCGGTGCCGAGGTGCCCTACGACAAGCTTCTGGTTGCCACCGGCGGCACACCGTTCCACCTGGACGTGCCCGGGGCCGACAGTAAGGGTGTCTGCTACTTCCAGACGTACGACGATACCGCCGAAATCCTGGAGCGGATCCCTCGTGCGCGTTCGGCCGTTGCGGTTGGCGGCAGCTACATTGCATATGAGCTGGCCGAAGCGCTGTGCGTGCGCGGGGTACATGTCAGCTGGCTGATACGAGGCACCCATTTCTTGCACCGGGTGCTGGACCCCGATGGGGGCGCCGTGGCGGACGCGCTCGCCCGCCGCCAGGGTGTGGACGTGATTTATCGGGACACAGCCGAGCGGGTCGACGCATCCAACGGCCAGGTTGCAGCCGTGTTAACCACGGGCGGACGGCGAATCGAGGCTGACATCGTGGCTTGCGGCGTAGGCTTGCACCTCAACTACGACCTGCTGCCCCGCGACCGAGTTGAAATTGACACCGGCATCGTGACCAATGAGTTTCTGGAGACCACCACCCCCGACGTCTACGCGGCTGGCGACGTGGCGCAGTTTTACGATCCCGATCTGGACGTGCACTACACGATGGGCACCTGGGCCAGCGCGACCACCCATGGCCGGGTGGCCGCTCTCAACATGGCGGGGCAGCACCAGGAATTCAAGGATTTGCGCACCTACACATCCACATTGTTCGATTCCCGCATGACCGTGGTGGGAGCAACGCCCGAGATTCGGCCTGACCTCGAAAGCGCCTCGACAACCATCCCGCCCGAGCGCAACGGCGGCGAGTGGGCCTACCGACGCCTCTTCTTCTACGAGAAGCGGCTCGTGGGCTTGGTGCTGATCGGCAACATGAAGTCCAAGCTTGATCTGGTCAAGGTGATGCGCGCCCGGGAGCCGGTTTGGGACGAGCGGGAGCGGCTGCTGAAGCTTTAGCAGACCGCCTGAGCCACTAGG
>DASXTD010000431.1:0-1964 GCA_036505655.1 Chloroflexota bacterium | reverse complement strand
GGTGATCTTGTCGGGTTCGGTGCAACGGATGAAGACACCGCTGTTCGTGGTGTGATCCGCCCAGAACTCCGCCCTGATTCGAAAGTCCTTGTAGGAGTTCTTCGAGACGAGGAAGCCACCCTTGCCCTTGTCGGCGACGATGGCCCCGCCCTCCGCTCTCCAGTTCGCGTCGCCGACGCGATTCCAGTTGTCCAGGCCCGTGGCACCGTCGATGAGCGTGGTCCACCCTGCCTCGGACTGACCGGACGACATGGATGCGCAGCCCGACGCGGTCAACGCGATGACCAGCAGGCCCAGGGTGATGACGGACAGGCGCTTCATGGCGATCTCCTCCTCACTTGAAGGGGCTGGCTCACATCTCGCCCGGCCATTCTTCGCGACATTCAAACAGGCAGGAGCGGTTCGGTCCTGTCCGGGGGCAAGTCGGTGTCGAACGAGTTGATCAGCAACGCCAGAAGACTGTAGTTCCCCATGATCAGACCCAGCTCGACGACGCCCTGACGGCCAAACTGCTCCAGCGCTGTCTGAAACGGCCCCCGGCTCACGCGGTGGGTACGGAAGAATTCGCGGCCATAGTGGACCACCGCCGCCTCGTCGGCCGCCAGACCGAGAAGCTCTTTACGATCGCGCAGGGCGTCGACGATCTCACCGCGCACGCCTGCCTTGCGCGCGGAGGCTGCATGCGCGTTCCAGATGTGCTGGCAATCCAGCTCTCGCGCGGTGACCAGCATGGCAAGCTCCTAGATCTTCTTGGGGAGCGAGGATTCTTCGCGCAGGTAGTGGTTCAGGCCGGTGGCCCATCGGTGCGCTTTCGGCACATGGACCATGACGGAACCTGGACCATAGCGGGGTACAGACCCAAGTCCTTGCACCATCTCGTCGAAGATGGCCCTCTGGGCTTCGGGAACACTCTCTCTGGTCGCCACAGGTAGTCTCGCCACCGTCATCCTCCGAGTTCGCGGGGTTGGACAACTCATTCAGCCGGGAAGCGTGTCGTAATGGTCCGAGTTCCCGATCACGTCCTTGGCATAGAGCTCGGCGATCTCTTCCGCGGAGTAGCCCAGGAGGTTGCCCAGCACCTCCTCGTTGTGCTCGCCCACTTTGGGGGTGGAACCAACAATGGCCGGAGTACGGCTGAAGTGCCAGAAGTCACCGGACACGGCAATAGTGCCGGCGAGGAAATCGGGAACCTCTATCATCGCCCGCCGCTCCCAGGGATGGGAATCTTGGGCCGCCTGCGGGATGGTATTCACCGGGGCCGCGACAACGTCGTGGTGCGTGAAGTGGGCAATGGCGTCCTTCATCGTCATGTTGGCCAGCAATTCACGCATCGCCTCGTTCACGGCCACAGCATGCTTGCTGCGCTCGCGCCGGGTGGTGAAGCGCGGGTCTTCCCGCCACTCGGGTTTCCCCAGGGCGTCGCACACTCGAGGCCAATGGTGTTGGTCTCCAGCAGCGATCAAGACCCAGCCGTCCTTACAGGGGTACATGCCACTGGGAGCTGAATCAGACTTGCCCCGCTGGGGCTCGATTCCGGCCCCGTGGTAGGCCGTGATGGGGATCTCGGTCAGGCTGTAGCCAGAGTCCGCCAGGCAGACGTCGATGCTCTGCCCCTCTCCCGAAATGTTTCGCTCTTGGAGGGCGGCCAGGGTACCGATGGCAGAATGCAGCGCGGTGGTGCGGTCGATGATGGGGACCCCGGCGCGAATCGGCGGCATGTCGTCTTCGCCGGTGACCATGGCGATGCCGGACATGGTCTGGCCGATGGGGTCGTAGCCTATCTGGTCGCGGTAGGGACCGAATTGCCCGTACGCGGAGACGTTGACCATGATGATGCGGGGATTGAGCGCCTTCAGCACGTCATAGCCGAAGCCCATTTCTTCGATGGTCCCGGGTCGGAAGTTCTGCACGAGCACGTCGGAAACCTTGATCAGCTTGCGCAGGGCTGTCTTCCCCTCCTCCTT
>DASXTD010000430.1:0-2434 GCA_036505655.1 Chloroflexota bacterium | reverse complement strand
ACACGCCGTGACTGATGCGTCCAACCTTGACCGGGCCCGCGTCGTCCATGACGCCGGCCGGCAGGTACGTCGGTGCCCAGAACTCGAACTGATTGCCGTCCGGATCTACCCAGTAAATGGCGGTTCCCTCTTCGCCATCAGCCGAGGTCCGGACCGGGTCGGAATGCTCAGCCTGGCACCCGTCCAGACGGCGCAGGTGGTCGTCGATATCTTCGGATCGAATGAAGAAGCCGTGGCGGGGCAGGGCATCGCCCGGCCCCTTACTTGCCGGAAGGGATTCCTGTCGGAATCCTCCGTGACGGCCGCTCGGCAGCAACTGGAAAATATTCGGTGGGTTGGGACGGTTCGAAGGGATGGTCTGCGCCCCCAACACGCGCTCGTGGAATTCCGCGAATCGGCCCGTGTCTTTAGTGCCAACAGCATAATGATCGATCCAGTAGACAGTCCCTGGTCGCTGATCGTCGAGCATTGGGTCCTCCTCATCGGCACGAGTAGCTGTGGGCGATTCTAGTGTGGTGACGCAGAGGTTCGCCAGACAAGGCGGTTCACCCTCACCCCAACCCTCTCCCAGGGGGAGAGGGAGCAGCCGTTCGACTAGCCGCGGCGTTTCTTCAGGCGGTCGGCCATTTCCTCGGCAGACAGACTGTAGCGATCGAACGCCTGCCGCAAATGCCCCACCTCGTAGTGCGCGTAGATCTTCTTGGTGGTCTCCGGGCTAGCGTGGCCCAGGATGTCCTGCACCTCAGAGAGCTTAGCGCCCTCGTTCAGCATCACAGTCGCTTTCGCGTGGCGGAAGTCATGAGTTGTGATGGGCACCTCCGCAAGCCGAGCATATTTCTTTACCACGCCCCAGATGGACTGCGGAGATAGGCGGTAGTTCGACCCGCGAGCGCGGGGCCGTCCGCGAGCCCGATCGTGGCGCAAAAAAGCGGGCACGAACTCATCGGCCCGAGCTTTGAAGTAGGCGCGCAGCGCCTCGAGCGCCTCGTCGGAGAAAAAAATTACTCGTTCTCGGTCGCCCTTGCCGCGGATGATGGCTTGAGTCGCCCAGCCGTCGTCGAGATCGACGCGATCGAGGCGGGAGGCCTCTTCGCGCCGCATGCCCGTCGCGAACAGCGTCAGCATGAGCGCTTTGTCCCGCAGATTTTCCAGGTACTGGCCGCGGAATTTGCCGGGGTCCGGCAAGGGAGTATTCTTGACATAAAGAATCACAATCGGCAGCCGGCTGTCCACGCGCGGGGCGCGATAGGGGACAGTGCCCATCGCCTGACGCGCGTGCTCGCGGATAGCCTCGAATGTGACCCCGCTCGCCAGCAAATGGCGGCGGGCCAGGAACGCCATAAAGGCGCGCACGCCGGCCACGTAGGTGGTAATGGTGAAGCGGTCCTGGCGACCGTAGCCCCGCAGCAGCCAGGCCTGGAACTCCTGGAGCGCAGTCTCCTGAATCTCGGTGGTGATCACGTCGGCAGGTTTGCGCCCGCTGTCCTCCAAGTATTCATGGAAGCGGCGCAGCGCCGTGCCGTAGGTCGTTGCCGTGCGCGGAGACTTACCCACCAGGGAATCGATGAAAAGGTGCTCTGCTTCGTCCAGGCGCATGGCCGGATTGTAGATCGGGTTTCACGAGCCGAGGGATAAGGCTAATCAACGGCCGTTGAAAGGGGGGCGCTGCTTGCCGCCTCGGTGGCATCGCTCCTATTCTCTGCGAAGCCCATCCGGTCTTGTGGGGAGGATGCGCAATGCTGACAGCCGAGGAAAACGAGCGCTTTACGCGGGTGGGTCCGGGCACGCCGTGTGGAGACCTCATGCGCCGTTATTGGCACCCGATTTGTCCGGAGTCGAAGCTGGCAGAGAATCCAGTGCAGCCGATCCGGATCCTGAATGAGGACCTCGTCCTCTACGAGGATCGGGGTGGAAGGCTGGGTCTGCTGGCCAGCCGCTGCGCGCATCGAGCCATGCACTTGATGTTCGCGGTGCCCGAGGAAGAGGGGCTGCGCTGCTGCTACCACGGATGGCGCTACGACCACACCGGCCGCATCCTCGAGACACCTCTCGAGCCGGTTGAGAGCCACATCAAGGATCATGTGCAGCTGAAGGCGTATCCCGTCCAAAAGATGGGCGGACTGATCTGGGCGTATTTGGGACCGGATCCGGTGCCGGTGCTGCCCCGATGGGACCTGTTCGTACGCGAGGACGGCTTCCGACAGATCGTCGCCCACGCGCTGCCCTGCAACTGGCTGCAGGTAATGGAGAACCGCGGCGATCTGGGCCACGCGATCTACCTGCACGGCCGACTCTTCCAGTACGCGCTGGAGCGCCAAGGCCGACTAACCGACGACCCACAAGCTCGCTACAACGCCAGCATGCGTCAGCAGAACGAGAAGCTCGCGCGCGGTATTTACACGCGCTATCGGCCCATTTACAACGAGTTCGGCTT
>DASXTD010000429.1:0-3025 GCA_036505655.1 Chloroflexota bacterium | reverse complement strand
GCCGCTGACGGGACGGTTGGGGAGGACAGCGATGGATGTTGGTGCGCAAGGTGGTGCTCACCGAGCGGTAATCGCCATGCTACTGGTCATCTTCGCGGTGACCGGCTGCGGACCGGGTGCAGCGGGGCCTGCGTCCAACCCGGCTCCAGCCGTTGCGCCGCCCGTCCAGGCTCGCCCGCTGGTGATCTACGTGCGTGAGCCGCGCTCGCTGGCCATCCGGCCATTCCAGACGCAAGCCGGCGCCATCGCCGTTTCTCAACGTTTGTTCAATGCCACTCTCGCGCTGGTCGACGAGAAGGCGGTACCGCGACCCCAGCTGGTGGACACCCTGCCCCAGCTCAATACAGATACCTGGCGCGTGTTCCCGGACGGCCGCATGGAAACCACGTATCGCCTGAAGCCGAACCTCACCTGGCACGATGGCCAGCCCCTGACCGCCGACGACTTCGTCTTCTCGCGACGCGTGTACGCGACCCCGGACTTTGGATTCGCGGCCCAACCACCTCTCGCTGCGATCCAGGACATGACAGCGGTCGATGCGCTGACCTTCACCATTCGCTGGAAGGAGCCCTACCCGGACGCACACTCGCTCTCCGTACGAACCCGCGAGCTCCCCGCGTTGCCTCGGCACATCATGGAGCCGGCTTTCGACCAGTTGGCCTTGACGGGGACGGACGCCCTGGTCAACCACCCCTTCTGGAGCCAGGAATATGTCGGGCTGGGGCCTTATCGCCTCCAGCAACGGGAACCCGGCTCGTTCGTGGAGGCAGTCCGTTTTGATGGCTATGCGTTGGGACCCCCGAAGATCGACCGGATCATTCTCCGCTTCAGCAGCGACGCCAACGTTGTGCTGGCCAGCTTGCTGGCTGGTGAGGCACAGGGGGCCGCCGACAGCACCCTCGGGCAGGCGGTAGCTGCTACGCTCCAGCGTGAGTGGGCTTCTGCCAATGCGGGCACGGTGATCAACTCGCCCAGTACCTGGCGCTACACCGGGTTCCAGCTAAAAACGGAGCTGACCACTCCCCGGGCGATCCTGGATCTCCGAGTAAGAAAGGCCATTGCGCACGCGATCGACCGCCCCCCGGCCAACGAGGCTGCCTATGGCGGTCAGGCGATCCTGGCTGACTCGATGATCTCGGCCAACTCTGAGTGGGGTCCAGCCATGGATACTTCCATCGTCACGTATCCCTATGACCTGAGGCGCACCGAAGCCTTGATGGGGGAGGCCGGCTTCACGAAAGGGCCCGACGGCACCTATATGGGGCCCTCGGAACGGTTCTCCGCTGAGCTGGCGACTCAGGAGAGCCAGGACAGCGTCCCCGAGCTGCTGGTAATGGCGGACGGGCTGCGTCGGGCTGGTTTTGAAGTGCGGGAACGGGTGATCCCCGCCGCCCAGTCACAGGACGTCGAGACCCTCGTCACCTACCCCGCTATGCTGACCACCACCACCTTCATTGGGGAGCCGGCTCTTATTACCTTGCTGGCCGCCCAGATTCCCCTGGCGAGCAATCGGTGGCGGGGTAGCAACCGAAGCGGCTGGTCCGATCCGGAGTTCGAGCGCCTCTTCGCGCTGTTCGACCGCACTCTCGACCACGATCAGCGCGGGGCACCGGTGCGCCAGATGGTGCGCATCTATAGTGAACAACTGCCCCTGGTCTCGCTCTACTTTCCAGCGTCGTTCTCTGCTTACGTGGCGGCCGTCAAGGGTCCGGCGGTAGCCGCGCCAGAGTCAAGCCCATCCTGGAACCTGCACCAGTGGGAGTTTCAGTAGACGGGCAGTGCGCATTGCTTCGTGAAGCATCACCCGACTTCCACGCTTTGGTCGGAAACCGTGCTGGTCTGTGCGCGGGGAGCCGAACTCCGCCAGTCGCAGTCACTCTCGCGATTGACTGGATGTGGGCTCTGGTAGGTCTGGAAAATCCTGGAACAACTCCCGGATCAGGGCGGTGCCCGGAGCGGAAACGCCAACCTCGTGTGCGAGCTGAAGGCAGGGTCCGAGCCCCTTAGAGAAGCCCTCTTTGCCGCGCGGCGCCATACCCTTAAAGAAGCCGTTGAGCCAGCGGTCAGCCATGTAGCTCTGCCCAGTGCTGAGGTGCAGGGCCTGGTTAAAAGCGTCGAGGTCGAGGCCGACTGCCTTGGCCACGCGGAATCCCTCGTAGGCGCCGAGCATATTGACGGTGGTGATCATCTGTTGGGCGCACTTGGCAGCGGAGCCCATCCCGACCGGACCCATATGAAAGATGTCCTTCCCGGAGGTCTCGAAAACGGGGCGGCACTGATCGAGATCCGCTTTGTCGGCACCGACCAGCCAGACCAGTCGGCGCTGGCGCGCGCCCTCGGCGCCACCAGTCGGGTTGACGTCCATGGCTTTTACGCCTTTCGCCCGGCCGGCCTCGGCGACCTTCTTGATGGTGCTCGGGTGAATGGTGCTGTGGACGGCGATGATCGTGCCGGGTTTGGCGCCCTCCATCGCTCCGTCCTTGCCGAGCACGGCCGAAAGCACGGGCTCGTCCCCGTCCACCGAGAGCTCGATGAGCTCTGCCCACTCCGCGAGCTCACGGGAGGAGCCTGCCATTCGGGCTCCCTGGGCGGCGAGCGCCTCCATGGCTTCCTCGCGGAGGTCGTAGACCATCAACTCGAAGCCACCCTTCAGCACGTTCTCGGCAATGGGCGCTCCGATACCACCGACGCCGATGTACCCAACCCTCTTGACCATCCTCAGCTCTCCTCGTTCGGCTCCTGAATCTGGCTGTTGTGAGACTGGTCCTGCCCCCTCGGTCCCCCTGGCTCGTGGAAGAGATTTAGTCTACGCGACCGGGCATAATGGGCTTCGCGAGAACGTCGGAAGGAGCGCCGGATGGCTGAGCCAGCACTGACGATGCGTTCTGATGCGCCCACACCCTACGAGTCCTGGATTGCCCGGGAAGGGGTACCGATCACCCGGGCCTATGGCGTACCGGACTTCGCCGACGTGGAGTATGGCCACTGGGAACGGCTGGGCGCTGACGCTAACTTCGTGCTGCTC
>DASXTD010000428.1:0-4732 GCA_036505655.1 Chloroflexota bacterium | reverse complement strand
ACTGAGTGGATGCTTACGAAGACGCGGGTGGATCCGAAGACGAAATACCGCTGTCCGTGGATCGAAGGCTATTGCTCACGAACTCGTGTGCGAGCCGGTGAGTCGCTGGAGATCATGGTCAGCACGAATCCGCCCTCTCCCTACGTCATCGACCTATATCGCCTCGGTTACTACGGCGGCAAAGGCGGTCGCCACTTGGAACAACTTGGGCCATTCAAAGGAACGGTCCAGCCTGACCCGGAGGTTGGCGAGGAGCGACTGCGCGAATGCCGCTGGGAGCCTGCGACGAAAGTCGTAATTCCGAGGGACTGGCCGAGCGGCGTCTATGTGGGGAAGCTCACGGCGGAAAGAGAGAAGCTGCAAAGTTACGTTGTGTTTATTGTCCGTGATGATCGTGCCTGCGATTTCCTCTTCCAATGCAGCGACACCACCTGGTCGGCCTACAACCGTTGGCCCAGTACATGGTCGATGTATGATGACGGCACCAAGGACAAGCAAGGATGGTATGTCGGCCCAGGGGTTCGCGTCAGTTGGGACCGTCCGTACGGCAAATATCGGCAGGTGGTCAATGCTCCGCTGTCTCAGGGATCGGGCGAATTTCTGCTATGGGAATTCCCCCTAGCCTACTGGATGGAAAAGGAAGGCTATGACGTTTCCTACATCAGCAATGTTGACACAGCCTCCGACCCGAAAGGGCTGCTTCGCGCCAAGGCATGGCTTTCCGTGGGCCACGATGAGTACTGGTCGCTGGAGATGTTTAATAATGTGAAGGCGGCTGTGGCCGCCGGGGTGAATGCGGCCTTTTTCAGCGGGGACATCTGCTGGGGAGTTATCCCGCTTCTTCCCAGCGGTTCCGGGACGCCTTATCGCGTCATTAGTCGGATCGGAATCTTTGGCCCGATCGACGAGCGAGACCTCCAGGCTTGGCCTGAACTGCTAAAATTTAGCCTCCACGCCCCGACCGAAGCGACCTTGATCGGAGCGCGCAATGTGTATCCATATAACGGCACTGCCGATTGGATCTGTACCGATGAAGGCCATTGGATCTTTGAAGGAACTGGCATGAAGAACGGCAATGCGATCCCTGGGTTGGTCGGTTTTGAGTGGATGGGCAACCCCGCCGATATTCCAGGGCTTCGCGTGGTTGCTCGGGGTACGGTCCGCTCTGGCAACGCTGAAGGGGACTACACGGCCACCCTCTACCCCGGCCCCAAAGGCAACTTCGTCTTCAACGCGGCTACGGTCTGGTGGGCCGACGGGCTCAGTGCCCCACCGGGCTACATCCGCCCTTCGGAGCGCCTCAAAGGTCCCGACCCGAGAGTACAGCGGATCACTGCCAATTTACTTAACCGGTTCCGGGCATGAGGCGGCTAGTGCATCGTCCAGAAATAGCCTACGCGGCACCCCTGGAGGGCATGGCGGAAGGATCCGGGCTGGAATTCAAAGAGGTGGTGCTGATTGCGCTCAATGAAGAGTTCTACCACTTGGGCATGGTGCCGCCGATCGGGCACTGCACGGTGCTGGCCGCCACCGGATACCGGCGATAGCAACACCTACGTGGGGCAGAACTCAACGTTTGAAAGCTGCCTCCGAAGCGGGTGACATTGTGGGTTGTGATGTTTACGGGCCATCTCCCACCGAACCCCATCATCCCGACTTGATGTGGTATGGTATTCACATAGTCGAGATGCTCTACACCCTGATGGGGCTGCAAGTAGCCCATTAGTCTCAGGGTCTGGGGGTCTTCCCGATCATGGGCCTGTCGTGGTTCACCTGGGTTGGGTTGGTTCTCGGGCAGAAGCGCCCCCCCACTGAGGGAGGCCTGGATCGTTAACCCGAAGCCAACACCGCATCATCTTTCGAGGAGGACTGCTCGATGCACATCATCCGGATCGCCGCCGTCGGCTACATACCGCCGCCCCACGACCACCACGGGAAGGGCGTTAATCTCGATCCACTGGCCGAAGTCGTGCGGCGCGTGGCTCGCGAGGAGAAGCCCGACTTCATCTGCTTCCCGGAGATCTGCGCATGCGCCGGCCCACTCGAACAGGCCATGGTCCACGCGCCCGCGCTGGAGCCATTCGTCGCGGAGGTCGCCAAGCTGGCTCGCGAAGTCCGCGCGGCGCTCATCGTTCCGACGCTCGAACGGGCCGGCACGCAGATCTACAATTCGGTGCCGGTGGTGGATGCGTCAGGAAAGCTTGTGTTGGTGTACCACAAGAACTACTTAACGATCAACACATTTTTGGATTCACATAGGAAGATCGATGAGGGAGAGATAGAGGCCGGCATCACGCCTGGCGTCGAAGTTCCGGTGGCCGAGTGCGGCGGAGTCCGGGTGGGCGCTGCGGTCTGCTACGACGCCCACTTCTCACAAGTCGCCGCGGAGCTGGAGTGCGGCCGGGCCCGCGTCGTCTTCTGGCCGTCGATGTTCTGGGGCGGCCGGCTCCTGGAACACTGGGCGCTACGCTACGGGTTCTACGTCGTCGTGGCCTTCCAGAATGAAAGCGCTATCATCGACATGAGCGGACGCTATCTGGCGCGCGGCGGCACGGAAACGTTCCAGGTGCGCGGCGGGCGCCTGCCGCCGTGGGCCGTCGCCGAGGTCAACGCGGATCGAGAGCTGTTCCATTTGAACTCAATCCAGGACAAGTTTCCCGCGATCCGAGAAAAGTACGGCCCGGGTGTCGAGATCGACGTCTATCAGCCCGAAGCCTCTTGCCTGCTAGCCAGCCGCCGGCCCGATGTCACCGTCGAGCAGATTGAGCAGGAGTTCAAGCTGGAGACGATGCGCGACTACCTGGCGCGCAGCATCAGGGTGCGCGATCACGCTTTGCGAACCCACGGTCGCAAGGATTGATCCGGCTGGGTTCGCATTCGCCTGGACCTCCTCGACCCCAGCGGCTTCGGTGCGGGCTGGCTCAGGCCGTTCGGTCAGACCTTGCAAGCTGAACGCATCATCCTGCAAGACAGGAAAAGAAAGAGTCCTCTTCCACTGGCAAGGAGACCAGCATGAACCGAATTGCTTTGCCTTTAGTCCTCGCCTTTCTGCATCCAAAGCTGATGGCTCTGCTGACCGGCTGGGCAGAGCAGTTTGCACGCCTCTTTCCGAGTCCCTTCGTTCATATTGGATTTGATGAGACCTGGCAAATAGAAAATCTTGCCAAGCAGGGCGCTGGGCTGACGCCGGCCAAGTTGTTTGTGCAGCAACTAAAGAATGTGGCGGGCCTCTTCGAGCAACGCGGCAAACGCGTCATGGCCTGGGCCGATGTGATGGTTCATTATCCGGAAATCATTTCGGACCTGCCAGCCAACATCATTGCCGTGCCATGGACCTATGACCCCCAAAAAGATTACAAGCCCTGGATCGGCCCCCTGGTGGAACACCACGTGCCGTATTTATTTGCCCCGGGCGTGCGAAGTTGGGGCGAGATCGCGCCTGATTTCGATTTGACGTTTGCTAATATCGACGCTTTCCTGGCGGCGAGCCGGCCGGCAAACGCTCTGGGAATGATTAATACCGTGTGGGCAGACGAAGCGCAGTTGCTGATGCGCATGTCGTGGCCGGGTATGGCCTACGGGGCTGTGGCCTCGTGGCAACCCATGCCAGTCGATCGAACCGCCTTCCTGGAAAATTATGGTCGATTGACGTATCCGTCAGCCGTTGCTGCTCAAGTGACGCCAGCTCTCGAGAAATTGACGCAAGCTGAACTTCACCTGCAAAAACTTCTCGGTCAGGAGACTATGCCAGCTTTGTGGCAAGATCCACTGAATCCGGCATTTCAACAGAGTCTTCCCAAGCACCGCGAAGACCTGCGCCAGACACGCCTGCTGGCCGAAGAAGCCACGGAACATCTCGATCACGCCTTGTCGCTGGGCGGGGACCCTGCCACGCTCACCAGCTTTGTGGTGGGAAGCCGTCTCCTGGATTACGCCGGAATGAAGTTTCTCTATGCGCTGGAGATCCAGGAAAGATGGCATACACTCGGACCGCGTCCCAGCTCCCAGCAGTGGTGGAATGAATTTGATTCCGAGGTGATCGATCAGAACCACGGCCGGATCATCGATCTCATGGAATTTATCACGGAACTGCGTGAGGATTATCGGAATGCCTGGTTGGCTGAGTACACACCCTATCGCCTGAGGGTGGCCCTGGGCCGCTGGGATGCCGAGTACGAATACTGGCGTAAGTTGCAAGAACGTTTCCGGGCTTTTTCCAGACACAGGAAGGAGGGCGATCCTTTGCCCTCGCTGGAATCGGTCATTCAAGGGAAATGAAAGCAAGAGACTCCCCTCCTGATTCAAGAGGGGCCTGAAGGCGACAGACCTTCAGGGGTGGTTGCCCCCCGCGGCCTGTACCCACCACTCCTAACCCCTGACGGGCTTCGTCCCCTCCTCAACTGAGGCACGGCAGGCTCCTGGCCGCTTAAGCCGTGCCAGGTTCGCCTGGTGGCTTAACGCTGGAATGACCCCGCCACCATTATCGTGGATCACGAGAAGGATGAGCTTCAACCAGTGGCTGCCCACTCAAAGCCTGGTCAGTCCCATTTGATTCTGCGTTTGGATCAGCAGCACCTCGATGCCACTTACTTGTTCGACCGCTCGGGGCACGGGGGCAGGAGCTCATCGAACGACGAGTAAAGCATTATTGTATGACCCCGACTACACAATGGAGGGTAGGAGAGTGAGTGCCAAAACGACAAGGTTTTTCCTGATCCCTGTTGTTGCCACG
>DASXTD010000427.1:0-2958 GCA_036505655.1 Chloroflexota bacterium | reverse complement strand
TCGGCCTTCCCATCGTGCCGGGCATCATGCCAATCACCAATGCGGCGCAGATCGAGCGGTTCACGAAGATGTGCGGCGCCAGCATCCCGAACGCGCTGCACGAGCAGCTCGAGGCGGTGAGGGAGGACGAGCAGGCGGTGGTCGATCTGGGCATCGAGTGGGCAACCAATCAGTGCCGCACCCTCCTGGATGGGGGAGCGCCCGGGGTCCATTTCTACACCCTGAACAAGTCCCACGCCACGCGCGCCGTGTATCAGAACGTCGTTCAAAATGACCCGGTCCCCTGACCTGCGCCCGACGTTGGCGGCGATGCATGAAACGCTGTAGGGGCGCCACCTGTGGGCACCCGCCGCACTCCGTGCGGCTGGACGCGGGAGGGCACAGGTTCCTCCCCTACGGTCGGGAGGAAACGGATTGAGCTCGGAGCTGAGGACCCCGCTGGCGGCCGTGCATGAGGCGCTGGGCGCTCGGATGGTGCCGTTCAGCGGTTGGCTGATGCCCGTGCAGTACACCAGCATCGTGGCCGAACATCTTCATACCCGCACGTCCGCCAGCCTGTTCGATCTTTCGCACATGGGTCGGTTGCGAATCAGCGGATCCGGAGCGCAAGCCTTGCTCCAGCACGCAACGACGAATGACGTGAGCCGGCTGGCCGAGGGCGGCGCCCAGTACACGCTAGCCTGCAACGAGGATGGCGGGATCATCGAGGACCTGATCGTGTATCGGTTCGCGGATTCTTGGCAGCTCATCGTCAACGCGGCCAATCGCGTGCGCATCCTCGGGCACCTGGAGTCGCTGCGCGACCGCCACGAGTACTACGCGCGCATTGAGGACGAGACCTTTGCCACGGCACTGATTGGTCTGCAAGGCCCGCTGAGCCAGGAGATTTTGCAGCCCCTCGTGGACAGCGACTTGACCGATCTGGGCTATTACCACGCGCGAGCGGCGCTATTATCCTTGGCGCCCGGGGCACGCCCTCACCCCAACCCTCTCCCAGGGGGAGAGGCAGTCCCGGCCCTCATCTCCAGAACCGGATACACGGGAGAGGACGGATTCGAGCTCGGCCTCGATGCCGACGAGGCCGAGATGATATGGCAGGCTTTGCTGGACGATCCCCGTGTGCAGCCCGCGGGCCTGGGCGCACGCGACACGCTGCGCCTGGAGGCGGGAATGGCCCTCTACGGCCACGAGCTTACCGAGGACATCAACCCCTACCAGGCGGGTCTCCAGCGTGTGGTGAAGCTCGCCAAAGGGGATTTCGTCGGCCGCCGAGCACTCGAAACATTGAGCCGGAGCCCTCCCACACGATCGCTCATCGGCCTCGAATTCGAACGGGGCGCCGTGCCCCGGGCTGGCTACACGGTTCATCAAGGTGGCCAGGTGGTGGGCGAGGTGGCGAGCGGGACGTTCTCGCCCACGCTCAATCGGCCCATTGCGACAGCTTACGTCCAGGCTCCGACTCCAGAGCCCGGCGTCGAGCTGGCCGTGTCTATTCGGAACGGTCTGGTGCCCGCGCGTGTCGTATCATTGCCCTTCGTCCCCCACCACACCAAGTCGGCAGGCCTAGGTCGGCAGGGCCGACAGCCGGAGGGTTGAGTAATTGGTGAGTATCGTCGCCTGATGGCTGAAGAGCACCACGCCGAGATCCCTACCGACCGACGCTATACCGTGGAGCACGAGTGGGCCCTGCGGGACGGCGACGTGGTGCTGGTCGGGATCACCGATTACGCCCAGCACGAGCTAGGCGACGTGGTGTACACGGACCTGCCCAAAGTCGGCGAAAGGGTAACGGGAGGCGGCGACCTGGGTGCTATCGAGAGTGTGAAGGCCGCCTCGGACATCTTCTCGCCGGTCACTGGCGAGGTGGTGGCGGTGAATGCGGAGTTGGTGGAGCACCCGGAGTGGGTGAACGATTCGCCGTACGAGCTGGCCTGGATGGTGTGCATTCGGATGGACGATCCAGCCGAGTACGAGCAGCTGCTCGATGCGGCAGCATACCGGCGGTCGATCGAAGGCTAGGGCCGGCATGAGCTTTGTGCCGCTGACCGCGACCGAGCGCGAGGACATGCTGCGGACCATCGGGGTCGCCGGCACGGATGATCTGTTCGACGTCATACCGAACCCGCTCCGCTATCCTGAGATCGACATCGGGCCCGAGCTCACCGAGCTCGAAGCCACGCGCACGCTCGAGGCGCTGGCAGATGCCAACCATCCCCCCAACGGCACGCCGTTCTTCCTGGGGGGCGGCGCGTACCGTCACTTCGTACCGGCGGCCGTCAATGCGCTGGTCAGCCGGGGCGAATTCGCGACTTCGTACACGCCGTACCAGCCGGAAGTCAGCCAGGGCACGCTGCAGGCCACGTTCGAGTTTCAGAGCATGGTCTGCGCGCTCACGGGACTGGATGTCTCGAACTCATCCGTATATGACGGCGCTTCGGCGGTGGCAGAGGCCGCGCTCATGGCCATGCGGCTCACCGGTCGCGGTCGGATTGTTGTGTCAGGCGGTGTCCATCCCCATTACCGGGAAGTCTTGCAGAGCTATGTGCAGGCGCGCGAAGCAGACATTGTCACCACTCGGATCGGGCTGAGCAGCAACGGGATGGCGGCCTCAGTGTCCCCCCTCTCCCTAACCCTCCCCCGCGAGGGGGGAGGGGATCCCAGAGTTGGGGATCAAAGGATTGTTGAGGACGATCTCGTGGGCCAGATCGATGGCGAGACCGCTTGCTGTATCGTGAGCCAGCCGACCTTTTTTGGCGAGATTCGGGATCTGGCTCGGATCGTCGCGGCGGCTCACGAGCGGGGCGCTCTGGTCATTGAGGTCTACAACCCGACCTCGCTGGGTCTACTCCGAGCACCTGGCGCCTGGGGGGCGGACATCGCGGTCGGTGAGGGACAGCCTCTCGGGCTCTCGCTCTCCTATGGCGGGCCCTATGTAGGGCTGATGTCGTGCCGCCAGGA
>DASXTD010000426.1:0-10565 GCA_036505655.1 Chloroflexota bacterium | reverse complement strand
TCCTCTTTCAAACCATCGGCCTCATCACCATCATCCTGGGCCTGCAGCGAGCCCTTGGTACCACCAACATCCTCATTCTCCTGGTGAGCGTGGTGGTCGGTGGCATCCTCGGCGAGTTGCTTCGCATCGAGGATGGTCTGGCGCAGCTCGCCAATCTGGCTCAGTCCCGCCTAGGCGGCCGCCAACCAACCGACGAACCGTCCGACACGAAAGATCGAAAATCGAGCTTGGTCAGCCAGGGTTTCATCACCGCCAGCCTCATCTTCTGCGTTGGCCCCATCACCATCCTGGGCTCGATCGAAGATGGCTTGACCGGCGCTTACCAAACACTGGTGCTCAAGGCCGCCCTAGACGGCGTCACGTCGATTATTCTCGCCTCCACGTTTGGGTGGGGCGTGCTGCTGGCAGCCGGCACGGTCTTCTTCTTCCAGGGCGCTCTCACTCTGAGCGCCGGATTGCTGCACGGGGTTCTCACTGATCCCATGGTGACCGAGATGACGGCCGCCGGCGGCCTGATGATCCTCGGACTTGGACTGAACATCCTGGAGTTGGCGCGCATTCGCGTGGGCAACCTGTTGCCTGGATTGGCCGTGGCCCCCGCGTTAGTAGCTCTCACGAGATCCTAGTGGACCGGATAGTGCAGCAACTTTCTGCGCAACGAAATTTCCACTATGCCTCCAGGCGCTGCCTGGCAAGAGGGGGTTGAGATGGCGAAATTCATCTTTGTCAGCGGCGGGGTAGTTTCCGGCATCGGTAAAGGCATCACGGCGGCCTCCATCGGGCGCCTCCTCAAAAGCCGTGGCATCCGCGTCTCGGTCATCAAGCTCGACCCCTACATCAATGTCGATCCTGGCACTATGAATCCCTACCAGCACGGCGAGGTCTTTGTCACCGACGATGGCGCCGAGACCGATATGGATCTCGGCCACTACGAGCGGTTCATCGACGTGAGCCTGTCCCGAGTTTCGAGTGTAACTACGGGGCAGGTTTATTCCGCTGTTATCGCTCGCGAGCGCCACGGCGACTTCCTGGGCGGCACGATCCAGGTCATCCCCCATATCACCAATGAGATCAAAGATCGGGTGAACCGGGCCGCCCGCCAGAGCGGTGCCGACGTCGTAATCGTTGAGGTTGGCGGCACCGTGGGCGACATCGAGTGCCTCCCCTTCCTGGAAGCTGTGCGGCAGATGCACCTCGACCTCGGCCGCGAAAACGTTTTCTACATCCACGTCACGCTCCTGCCCTACATCGCCGCCAGCGATGAGCTCAAGACCAAACCCACCCAGCACAGTGTGAAGGAGCTGCGCAGCATCGGGATCCAGCCGGACGCGATCGTGTGTCGCTCCGACCAGCCGGTTCCTTCCGACCTGAACGACAAGATCGCTTTGTTCTGCGATGTAGACCGGCGAGCGGTGATTCCGTTGCCGACCGTTTCCAGCATTTACCAGGTACCCTTGATCCTGGAGGAAGCCGGTCTAGGCGAGTACATCGTTGAGCGGCTCCAGCTCGGACACGAGCAGCCGCAGCTGGCCGATTGGCGCGAGTTGATCGAGCGCATCAATGCGCCCACTGGGCGAGTACGGATTGGCATCGTGGGCAAGTACATGGAGCTCCGCGATGCCTATATCAGCGTGCGCGAAGCGCTGTTCCACGCCGGTTGGGAACAGCATCAGCAGGTCGACATCGATTGGATTGACTCCCAGACCCTCGAGACTCCTGGCAGCGAAGCGGCATTGGAAGGCCTCGACGGCATTCTCGTACCCGGCGGATTTGGCTCCCGGGGCATCGAGGGCATGATCCGCACCGCCCGCTTCGCCCGTGAGCGCGGCGTCCCGTATCTGGGGCTTTGCCTGGGCATGCAGATCATGGTGATCGAGGCGGCCCGCGACCTCCTCGAGCTAGAGGAGGCCAACAGCAGCGAGTTCAACGTCTTCACTCCCGACCCGGTGATCGATATCTTGCCCGAGCAGCGCGACCTCCCCGAGAAGGGCGGCACGATGCGGCTGGGGCTCTATCCTTGCCAGCTACAGCCCGGCACCCTAACGATCGCCGCCTATGGTGAGCCGATTCTGTTCGAGCGCCACCGCCATCGCTATGAGCTGAACAACGAGTACCGCCTCCAACTGGAGCAGGTCGGCCTGCGCTTTAGCGGCCTGTCTCCGGACGGCAGACTGGTCGAAATCGTCGAGGTGGCCGAGCATCCCTGGATGGTGGGCTGCCAGTTCCACCCCGAGTTCCGATCCCGGCCCCACCGTCCCCACCCGCTTTTCCGGGGCTTCGTGGCCGCCGCGCTCGCCCGAAATCCGAGCAGGGAAGTGGTTACCAGCGGTGAAACCAAAGGGGTACCCGTCGGCTCCTAAATCCCAGGTGGGCGGACATCTTCCACAAGCCCACGGGGCGAGTGACCACGAGGGAAGGAGCTAGCTTGTTGCCCCTATGGCAGCGGGCACTGCCCGCATGCGCATCTTAACCACCGGCGCTGCCGGCTTTATCGGCTCGCATGTCGCCGATGCCCTTCTAGAGGCTGGCCACGACGTAGTGGTCGTCGACAACCTCACCACCGGTCGGCGCGAGAACGTTCCGGCCAGAGCGCGCTTCATCGAGCTGGATCTGGCCGGCGATGGCGTCGCCCAGATGATCAGCGACGTCCGCCCGGATGTCGTCATTCACCATGCTGCCCAGGCCGACGTGATGTCATCCGTGGCCGATCCCGTGAGGGACACTCGGGTCAACGTACTGGGGACGATCTCCCTCCTCCACGCCGCCGTCCAATCGGGTGCGCGCAAAGTGATCTTTGCCTCCAGCGGCGGCGCTATCTACGGCGAGCCCCAATACATCCCCTGTAAAGAGGATCACCCCATTAACCCGATTAGCCCGTATGCAGCCGCCAAGGCCGCCGCCGAGATCTACCTGCAGACGTTCGGCCGCGTGTATGGCCTCGATTACACGATACTGCGCTACCCCAACGTATATGGGCCTCGCCAGCATCCTTACACCGAGGAAGGCCAGGTCGTGGCTATCTTCGCCCGTTTGATGCTCAACGGCCGTCACCCCACCATCTTTGGCAGCGGCGAACAGGGCCGCGACTTCCTCTACGTCACCGATGTCGCGGCCGCCAGTCTCCTCGCACTCGATCGGGGCAGCCAGGGCACCTTTAACCTGGGCTCCGGCGAGCTCACCACCGTCAACGATCTCTACCGCTGGATCGCCGAGCTCACAGGCTTCCCGAGCCCGGCCGCCTACGCGCCCGAGCGCCCCGGCGAGGTCTTTCGCATCACGCTCGACGCAACGAAAGCCCGCTCCGAGCTCGGCTGGGAGCCGCGTATTTCCCTCAAGGACGGACTCGCTCGCACCGTGGAATGGGTCCGCACCAATCTCTAACCTGGTCCGAACCGCGGGGGCTTGGGGAGCGACGCCCCCCAAATTGTGTTTTAGACTCCCCTCCCCTCGCAGTGGAGGGGGTCAGGGGGAGGGGTGATTCTTTAGATGAGCCGCTACGTTTCGATTCTGGCAGGGGGCAGCGGGACCCGGCTCTGGCCGCTCAGTCGGTCGCACCAACCCAAGCAGCTGGTACCGTTGTTGGGTGATCGTAGTCTCGTGCAAGCAACCGTCGACCGAGTCGCCCCGCTCATCCCTCACGACCACATCGTGGTCGTCACCGAGCAGAGCCACGCTGATGCCCTGCGCGAACAGTTGCCCGAGCTGCCATCCGCGAACGTCCTGGTCGAGCCTGTGCGACGCGGCACGGCGGCCGCCGTCGGTCTGGCGGCGCAGTGGATCGCCCACCAGGACCCCAGGGCTAGCATGGCGTCCCTCCATGCGGATCACGCCGTACGCGATCCAGAAGAATTTCGCGCCTGCTTGGCTGCCACCTTCACCCTCGCAGAGTCCGCGCCCTGGCTGGTCACCCTCGGCATCCGGCCCTCGTCTCCCCACACTGGCATGGGGTACATCCAGCCCGGCGAGCCGCTGGGCACCTTCGGCGGCAAAGAGGCATTTCGCGCGGCCCGCTTCGTGGAGAAGCCCGACCAAGCCACCGCTGAGCGCTTTCTGACCGAGGGCTATCTCTGGAACCCCGGCTACTTCATCTTCCAGGTCCAGACTATCCTTGATGCGTTCGCCCAGCTATTGCCTGAGCTCCAGGGCCCGCTCAGTGTCATTGGCTCCGCGTTTGGCTCACCAGGTGAGGCCGCGATACTCAGAGAACAGTATCCGAAGCTCCGCGTCGAGACGATCGACTACGGCATCATGGAGCGAGCAGAACAGCTAGCTACCATGCCGGCCGATTTCGGCTGGAGTGATATCGGCAGTTGGGCGGAAGTTTGGGAGATGAGCGCCCAGGATGCCGCTGGCAACGCCGCCCGCGGCATCCACGCCGACCTCGACCCCACAAATCTGCTTGTTCTCGGCTCCGGCAAGCCCGTCATCACCCTGGGCTTGCATGACCTCACCGTGGTGGACCTGCCCGACGTCCTCTTGATCTGCCCTCGGGAACGCGCCCAGGACGTCAAGGCCCTGGTAGAACAGCTCCAGAAAGACCCCCGTTTTAAGGATCTTCTGTAGGGGTCGGGCCAGGGTCTGGTCTCAGTAGGGGAGGGACCTGTGCCCTCCCAAAGCAGCGGGCGCTCACAGGTGGCGCCCCTACGACGGAATGCGGGAGATCGGTCTAAGCTCGAGCCGTCGCCAGGCGCGCGCCGCCCCGGCCGAATAGCCGAGCCAGCTCGCCGAGCTCCCACACCACCAGCAGCATGCTGGCGTTGAAGATGCTGGAGTACGTCCCGCTGGCAATTCCGATCAGCAGCGCCAGGATGAAGTTGCGGATCGTCACGCCGCCGAATAGCCACAGAGTGAATAGCGTCAGCAGCACCGTGAGCGAGGTCGTGAGCGACCGCCCCATCGTCTGCATCAAGCTGTGATTGACGATGTCCTCGAATGGCTCGCCCTGGTGTCGAATCGAGTTCTCACGCACGCGGTCGAACACCACAATCGTGTCGTGGACCGAGAAGCCAATAACGGTTAGCACCGCCGTAATGAACAGCGCGTCGACTTCGATGCCGAACACTCGCCCCAGGATCGAGAAGACACCGACCACGACGAGCGCGTCGTGCAAAAGCGCCACCACCGCGCACACGCCGTATCGCCAGGGGTCCTTCACGTGGCGGAAGGCCCACCACAGGTACACCAGGATGCCCATCGAAGCCGCCACCACCGCCAACGCCGCGTTCCGTACGATCTCGGCCGCCACGATCGGCGATACCTGGTCAAAGCTCAGCACCGTCAGTGGATTGTCCTCGAACTTAGCGCGGAGTGCGTCCTCGACCCGCTGCCGCTCGGAAGGCGTCGTCACGTTGCCCGCATCGTCGCGGACCTCAGGTTTCATTGCCGTGGTGCGCACGATGTAGGTGCCATCTTCTGAGCGCTGAATGAGCGAATCCTCATGATTCAGGCTGGAGAAGACTTCCCGAACGTCGGCCTGCTGAGTAGGTGTTTCGAAGCGGAACGTCATGATCGAGCCACTGCTGAACTCGATGCCCGGTCGCAGCCCGCCTGGCAGCACCAGCGATATCAGCCCGGGCAGGATCACAATGCCGGACAGCAAGAAGAACCAGTAGCGCCGGCTGACCAGATCCCAGGCTGTCACGGGTTACGCCCCCACCCCTTCGGCGTGACGCAGCGTCGGCATGCCGAAGTAGGCTGGATTCACCCGCGGTCGCCCCGCCATCACTGCGCGCAGCAGTCCGCGTGAGACGACCACCGCGCTGAACATACTCACGACTACGCCGATGAACAGGGTGTACCCGAACCCCACGACGATGGCGGCCCCAAAGTTCGAGCCGAACCAGATCAGAATCACACAGGTAATCATTGTCGACACGTTCGAGTCTCTAATCGAAGGCCAGGCTCGTCGGAAGCCCTCCTCAATCGCAGCGCCGACGGTTCGCCCGGAGCGCAGCTCCTCCTTCATCCGCTCGAAGATGAGGATGTTTGCGTCCACCGCCATGCCCAGGGACAGGATGAAGCCCGCGGTGCCGGCCAGCGTGAGCGTAACCGGCCACAGCTTGAAGATCGCCAGAACGAGCAGCGAGTACACAAGCAGCGCCGTTACCGCGACCACGCCCAGCACCCGGTAGTAGAGGATCATGAACAGCGCGACCACCAGCAGTCCTATCTCACCGGCCACCACGCTCTTCCGCACCGAATCTGCGCCCAAGGTGGCGTCTACCGTCGTCTCCTGGATCACACTGACTGGCAAGGGCAGCGCACCCGCGTTCAGCTGAATCGAAATGTTCTTCGCCTCGTCCAGCGTGAAGCCGCCCGTGATACGACCCTGGTCCTTGATCACGTCCTGCACCGTCGCGATCTGCAGGGGCTGACCATCCAGGAAAATGCCGAGCTGCTTGCCCTTGATCCGAGTCGTGATCTGTCCGAACAGTGTTCCGCCGTCGCTGTTGAACGTGAAATTGATCTGGGGCCGGTTGGTCTGGTCGAAGCTCACATCCGCCTTGGTCAAATACGCACCAGTGAGCTCTTTTTCCGTTCCATCGCTGCCCGTCGCGGTAGACACGTAATATTGCTGCGGCGGGGGCTGGTTCGCCGTGGCGGGGACGGGCTGGCTGGCGCACAGCCGGCCCGGAGCAGGCTGGCCGGGAATCTGCGACTTCTGCTCGCAAAAGTCCATCTGCGCGGTCTTGCCGATCAGGTTCTTCGCTTCCTCAACGTTCTTGATACCGGCCAGATCGACAATGATGCGATCGTCGCCCTGCCGCTGAATAATCGGCTCCGAGACACCGTAGGCGTTGATGCGCCGCTCGATGATCTTCTCCACGCCATCGACCCGCTGCGAGATCTCCGTCGGATCCGAGACCTTGCTCGTATCCGCTTGCAGCACGAGGTGGGTACCGCCCTGGAGGTCGAGCCCGAGGCGAAAACCCTGGCGATCGAAGCGAAAGCCCAGGAAGTCAACATGGATCCCGGTGCTTCCAGGCCAGGGGATGAACGACGGCAAGTAGCTGCCCGGGTTCTGCGGCCAGTCGACCAGCAAAGCCCCGAGGGCGATCACGACCACGAACAGCAGGAAGAGATTATTTCTGCGATCGTTCGTTTGAGTGCTCCCGAGCGGCGGTCGTCACAGGCAGGGTGCTGCGCTGCGACTGCCGGAAATAGCGTTCGATTTCAGCCCATATGGTACACATTCGAACCCGCCCGCCGGGCACACCGGCTTTTGACGACCATGACTCCACGACCCCTCCTGTGGTGCTGGCCGATCCCGCGCCGGTCTGTATACTCGATGGGCGCGCGAGCCCTGGAGGATCCCGGAAAGCATGACCCTCCTGATGCTGTCAGCAGCCGGCTGGGCCCTGGTGGCATATGTGGTGCTGGCTCTCCCGGTGACGCCCACGGCGCAGATCATCTTTTACGGGGGGGCGTTTGGCGCACTGGCTGGTACCTGGGCGATGGTCGCTCGACTGGCCTACCGCCGCCGCCTCCAGAGGGACCTCGGTCTCATCGCTGCATTGAGCGGTGGCCTCCGCTTCGCCCTCGCCCTCGAGTTCGGCCTGTGGCTCCAATCCTTGCGTATGCTGACCGTGCCCTACGCCGTCCTCCTGCTTGCTGCATACCTGACCACCGAATACCTCTTTCGCTCGCTCGCTCCCAGGAACAGCCAGTGAAGTTGGTACTCCCTCCCTTCAGCCCTGAGTGGAAGCACGAGTCCCCCCTCTGGGGGGTGCGGGGGAGGGCTGGGGAGAGGGGGCGGTTTGGTTAGCGCGCAAACCTTTCGCGACCGTTTACGGGCGGCCCAGCGGAGGGCCGGCACTAGCCTGTGTGTGGGGATCGACGTCGATCCTCGCCGCCTGCCGGCTGGACTCTCCCCGGATCGGTCTGGGATCGAGCGCTTCATCGCCGGGATCGTCGAAGCCACCAGCGATCTCGTGTCCGCCTACAAGCCCAACCTGGCGTTCTTCGAGGCCCTGGGCAAGGACGGCTGGGACCTGATCGAGTCCACCCGGCGCCGCATCCCCTCCAATCTCATCACAATCGCGGACGGCAAGCGGAACGACATCGGCAGCACTGCCGAGCGCTATGCGACCGCGCTTTTCGAGGTATGGGGATTCGATGCGGCCACTGTGAACCCCTATCCGGGGCTGGACGGCGTAGCGCCCTTCCTGGCCAACCCCGACCGCGGGGTATTTCTCCTGTGCAAAACCTCGAATCCGGGCAGCGCCGACTTCCAGGACATCCAGTGCGAGTTTCAAGGCCAGCGCATGCCCCTGTACGAAGTCGTCGCTCGGCGGGCACTCAGCTGGAACCAGCGGGAGAACGTCGGCCTCGTGGTGGGCGCGACTTACCCAGAAGAGCTTGCGCGCGTGTGTGATGCTGCGCCCGGCTTGCCCTTGCTTCTTCCCGGTATCGGCACCCAGGGCGGCGACGTCGAGGCGGTGCAGCGTTTGATTGGTGCCTCCGATGGACCGCCCGTCGTGGTGAGTGTCAGCCGTCAAATCCTCTATGCTTCGTCCGGCGATGACTGGGCCGCTGCCGCGCGCCGCGAAACTGAGGCGCTGCGGACCGCCTTAGACGGGCGGCGCGGCTGGGCGAAGCTGGGTGGGCGGGCCGTATCGTAGCGATCCAGGCGGGGGCAATCCCGACGCTCCCTCCCCCCTGGCGGGGGAGGGTTGGGGTGAGGGGGAACGTGCCGGTCGATTTCCGCATCGGCGATGTCGTGCGCCTGCGTAAGCCTCATCCGTGCGGCAGCTTCGATTGGACCGTCGTCCGCATCGGAGCCGATATCGGCTTGCAGTGCAACAAATGCGGCCGCCGAGTGCTCCTTTCTCGGAGTGTGGTGGAGCGGCGCCTGAAGAACTTGCTCTCCCATTCCTCTACCGCTGAGCCGTTCGGCGGCGCCCAGACCCTCGACCCCCCCGAACCTTCGGCTTCGTGACGCAGCCTATTTGCGAGCTGGCACCCGCATCTGGCATCTGCCCTCAGGTCATCTCTCCAACCCTCGTCGGACCAAAATGAAATTACCTTCTCTTCCCGACCGTTCCGTCTGGCGCAATGGGCCCTTCGTGCGCTTGTGGGTCGCCCAGGCCATCACCCAGACGACGCAGAACGCAATCTGGTACGCGTTGCTCGTGCTGGTCGAAGAGACGAGCCACTCCACCACCCAACTCGGCATCACAATCCTCTCTGTAGTAATCCCCTCAGTCTTCTTCGGGGTGCCCGCTGGCGTCTACGTCGACCGCTGGGACAAGCGGCTGGTGCTCGTTATCAGCAATCTGGGCCGGGCGGTCATTGTCGTAGGCTACGTCATCTTTGGATCTGTGCTTGCGCTGCTGTACCTGGTCAGCTTTGCTTTTTCGATGGTGAGCCAGTTCTTCGCCCCTGCCGAGCTTGCCATGATCCCCGCCGTCGTTGGCCGGCGCGGTCTTATGCAGGCGACCAGTTTGTTCCATCTCACCTTCACTGCCTCGCAGTTACTGGGACTGGTGCTGCTCGGCCCATTGCTCGTCAAGCTGCTCGGCACTGGCTCGTTTTTCGTCGCCGCTGCCGCGCTGTACGCGGTATCCGGCCTGTTGGTGACTGCGCTGCCCCATGAGACCTCGGTCGCCGGCCCGGATACGAATCGGCATCCAGTCCATGAAATGTTCGAGCAGGTGCGAGACGTGGGTCGCCAGTTGCTCCAGGATCAGGTGATGTTGTGGGCGATGGCTTACTGGACCGTAGGGGTGACGCTCACCCTGGTGATCGCCATGCTCGGACCCCGCTTTGTCGTGGACGTCCTTAATCTCCAGGCCGGGGACACCGTCTTCGTCCTTGGGCCCGGACTACTGGGGACGGTAGGCACAGCAATAGCGCTCAGCCGCAGCACACCAGGTAACTGGACCGATCGCCATCGGTTGATCCGCCGTGGCTTGATCGTCACCGCCTTCGCTGTGGGCTTGATTGGCACGGTGCCCGCCATTGCGCGCACGTTCGGGATCTTTCGCGCGGAGGGCCACGCATTCTTTCAATTCGGCGAACCCTCAGACCTCACCGTGATAGGCGCCACGATGGTCCTCGCAGCCGTCGGCGGTGCCGGCTTCACGGCGATGATGATCGCTGCCCAAACCGCCCTTCAGGAGCGCGCTCCGCCCGACGCTCGTGGCCGCATTTTTGCCGTGCAGCTCATGCTGGGCAACCTGGCTTCGATCGTTCCCCTCATGTTCATCGGCGGTCTGGCCGACCTTGTGGGCGTAGAACAGGGTTTGCGCTTGATGGCCATCGCGATAGTAGCCATCGGCCTCCTGGGCCAGCGCTTCGCCCCGGTCGAGTCCGCGCCTGGGGAGGCGGCCCCGGCCGACGAGCCCTGACCCTGGCCTCAACCTATAATAAAAGTCGCCCCCAAGAACGCTTCACTGGATCGGGCCCCGGTGGTGGAATTGGTATACACGGCAGTTTGAGGGGCTGTGGACGAAAGTCCGTGCGGGTTCGAGTCCCGCCCGGGGCACCACGGGCGAATAGCTCAGCTGGGAGAGCGTCCGGTTTACACCCGGAAGGTCACAGGTTCGAGCCCTGTTTCGCCCACC
>DASXTD010000425.1:0-6091 GCA_036505655.1 Chloroflexota bacterium | reverse complement strand
ACCGCGACGGCAACTGAGACCGAAGAGCGAGGCGGGCAGGCGCAGCCGGCGCAAGAGAGCCGGGCAGTTTCATGGGAAGCATTCTTATCGATCTATATGCCGGCGATGCTGCTGGCTTTCGGGACCGGAATCGCTTTACCGGCGATCCCAATATTGGCCAAGTCCTTCGAGGTGACCTTCGGACAGGCTAGCTTTGTGCTCACGGCGTTCGTGATTGGCGGGACCGTGGGCACGCTGCCCACCGGCTGGCTGATCGATCGAGTCGGACGCCGGCCGGTGCTGATCGCCGGGCCGCTGATAACTGCTGCCATGGCCTTCATGGTGATGGTGGCCCAGTCCTTCCCGGAGCTGCTGTTCTATCGCTTCATGGCTGGCTGGGCCGGGCAAATGTGGTTGCTGGCTCGGTTGGCGCGCATTTCACACGAGGCCGGCGCTGGACAGCGCGGCCGCCAGGTGAGCTGGATGTACGGCATGGACAACGTCGGGCGTCTGGCAGGGCCCCTGGTGGGCGGTCTGATCGCCGCCATATTGGGACCACGGAGCCCATTCGCCGCATACGGCGTCCTCGCATTGCTGGCCCTGGTGCCGACCATCAAGCTGGCGTCCGAGATCCCGAGTCGGCGCACTCCGGGTGGGGAGCGAAGCCAGGTGAGCCGCCCGATGAGCATCCCTGAGATCGTGCTGCCCCGCCTCCCGTACTTCGGCATTTCGTTCTTCTCAGCGATGGCACGCGGCCCGGTCTTCGCTGGCATGCTCTTCCTCTACGCGGCGTTCGCCTACAACCTCGACGCTTCGAGCATTGGGGTGTTGGCAACAACAGCGAGTCTCATGGGGCTGCCGATCGGCTTTACCGCCGGGTGGCTGATGGACCGCTTCGGTCGCAAAGTGACGATGGTGCCTGGGTTCACCAGCGTCACGATCGGGATGCTGTTGATTGGAGTCACGGCGTTTCTTCAGCTGCCGCTGCAGTTCTACGTGGGCGCATTCCTGTTCGCGGTGGCTTCACAGAGCCTTACCGGCGGGTCCATCCAGACCGTCGGGGCCGACGTGGCGCCTCCACAGGCCCGAGGCATGTTCCTGGGGCTGTGGCGATTCACCGCACAGGTGGGCTCGGCATTCAGTCCGGTGGCATTCGCATTTTTCGCCGACCACGCCGGCTATGGGTTCGCCTTTGTGTTCGTCGCGGCGGCTGCCCTCATGACCGCGCTATTGCTGATCTTCAGCGTACCCGAAACGGCCCGCTCGTCGGCGCCCGTGCCTGTTACAGCCTAATTCGCGGCGTCCAGGACCGAAAGGATCATCTCCTGGAGGTCCTTCTCCACGTGGTTGAGCAATCGCTCCGGGACGGGCCCGCCCTTGATGTGAGACACGATGTCGTCGATATCAGTCATCTGAACTGGCGACAGCCAGGTGCCGCGCGGGTACAGCACCATGTTGGGCCCCAGCCCGCAGGCGCCCAGGCAGACCTCCGTCTTCACCTGTACGTTAGAGTCGGCCAGCTTTTCTTTGAGAGCGGTGACCAGCTGATCAGAGCCATCGGAAAGGCAGGTCACATTGATGCAGACAATGAGCGATGTAACTTCTTCGGTGCGCGCCACGCAGTACCTCAACCAGGATAACCCTTGGGCCTCTAATTCTATCCCGAGTCCGAGTTTATCTAGCGGATGTCCCACGTGGCGATGTTCCATGCGTTGCCGGCCTGCAGAGGGGAAGTCAGCCCGGGTCCCGCAACGCCAGTGCGGAACGCCATGGTCTGGGGCACGTAGAAGATGGGCAGTAACGGCAGCTGCTCATCGATCAGCTGGATCATTCGGAACAATGCTTCCTGGCGGCGAGCCGGGTCCAGGTCATTCGCGAGCGCACCGTAGAGCCGATCGTAATCAGGATTCGCATAGCCGCCATAGTTGTTCCCGCCCCACGCGTTGGCCTGCGTGCCCATTTGAGAGGTGCGCAGATTACCCGGAGCGGACACCGCGAAATTCCACGGCTTGATCAGCGTGCTCGAAAAATTGTTGGCCAGCTGGGCCCGATTCTGAGCCGTCTGAGCATACGGGGCAGGCTCTGCCGCGAAGCCGGCTGACGACCAGTTGGATGCGACGATCGCTGCCTCCTCCGGATTGGTCCCTTCGGCGCTGGTAGCCACGCTGATCTGGAGGGTTTTCCCGGCCCCATTGCGAAGGACGCCGTCAGAACCCCGTGACCAGCCCGCTTCATTCAAGAGCTGAAGTGCCCGAGTCGGGTCGAATGGGAAGAGTGGCAAGGCGCGCCGCTCCGCTAGCTCGAGGACCGGGTCGCCTGTGGGCACGAAGAAGTCGGCCCGTTGAGTCAGGCCGGCCTCCAGAGTCGCCACGATGCTGTCCCGATCCAGGGCATGCAGCATCGCCTGCCGGACGCGAACGTCCGAGGCGAACGGAAGAGTCGGATCCCGGAACTGCAGATAGATGCTGCGGACGCCTTTGGCCACGGCCAGGGTGGTTCCCGCCCCACTCGCCGCCCATTGATCGCGAACCGCGATCATAGGTTGGACATCCAGCGTAGCCCCCAGCGGGATGATGTCGATATCACCAGACAAAAGACTTGCGATCAGGGCGTTCACGTTGCCCAGGAACTGGAGGACGACTCGATCGATCCTGGGACGACCTCCGAAGTAGCCATCGAAGGCGATGCCTTCCAAGTACGACGCGTGCTCCCACGTGCCCAGTCGATACGGACCCAGGCCGATGAACTGCGTGTTCCAGTAGGCACTGTTCATAAACGCCTGAGGATCGCCGGCGGCATGCAGCTCGCCGAAGATGTGGCGCGGCGCGGCGGGAATACCGTCGAAGCCATTGATACCGCCTGCCACGTTCTGGTTCCTCCAGCTGATGACCAGAGTCTGCGGATCAGTCGCCTGCACGCTCGACACATTGGCCAACTCGCCCGGGCTGATTGGTAGCGCTGGGTCAGTGAGCAGCTCGTAGCCAAACACGAAGTCGTCCGCGGTAAGCGGTGTAGCGTCATGCCACTGGGCGCCTGGTCTGAGCTTCCAGGTGACCTCCATGCCGCCAGCAGGGAGCAGCTTCCAGTCTCCATCCTGCAAGGAGGGCACCTTCTGCGCGATCTGGGGGACAACGGCGCCACTCGGATCGAAGACAGTCAGGTTCGCGTGGAACGTGTAGAAGAACTCCAGCGATGGGCTGCCCGAGCCGCTATCGCTTCCGCTTCCACTGCGGCCAAACATCGCGGGCGAAGCCTGCTCGCGATCTACCAGCATACCGATGCGCAGCGTCTTGGGAGCCGGCTGCTCTTCCGACGGTGTGCTCAGTGCTCGGCCATTCCCAGGGGCGCAGCTCAGCAAAAGCAGCGCGCCCGCGATAAACAGCGCGAGCCTGTTCACATCGGCCAGTCAGGAGGGAAAACCGCCCGCAGCTTTTGATATTCAGCATCGTCGGCGAACTCCTGGTGAAATCGCGCCAGGGTCGCAACGAGCTCTTCCGAGGTCATCTTCAAAACGCTCGAGACCATACCCGTGGTCTCCTCGAAGTTACCGCTTCAATTGTTGTGTCAGCCGCGCATCCTTTGCATGATGTAGCGGTCGTTATCGGTCATTGGCATTCGAATCCTCCATTTCGGTCTATGCGGCAATTGTAGTCCCTGGTGATTCAAGTGGGCTCGGCGGCCGCGAAGCCGACCCGCTGACTGGTGATCAGCTCCGTGCGCGGCTGCGGCTCAGCCGCCTCCGACCAGTCGATGGCAAGGCGAGCCAGGAGGCGCCACGGCTCGCCTTGCCAGTCCGCGATCAGAATGAGAAAGGCGTTCTCGACGATGGTTCGTGGTTCTTCCTGGCAAGCGACCTCGAAGGTTAGCGTGACCTCTTGGCCTGGCTCGACACGGAGAGGTGGCTCCATCGATTGCCGCCCGGCTCGGAAGCGGCCGTGCGGCAGCCACGTTTCGCTGATGCCAAGATCCGAGGCGCCGAGGTTTTGGATGCGCCACGATATGCCCCAGAGTCCTAGCCCGACCGATTCGGCAACTCCCATAGGCTCAACTGAGATCGATGGACTCTCAGGCACGCAACTCTCCTGAGTGCGCCCAATCGCCGGCCTCGCCTAATGGCGCGGTTGGCTGGGACCCTCGTCGGCGATGACGAGTTTGCCGTCCTGGAGATCGACGAAGTGGCCGGACATCTCCATCGGGGCCTCAGTCGCCAGCACGAACCTATTGCCGATCACCTCGGGGCCGTCCATTCGATTCCGAGCCTCTTCGGGCGCCTTCTCATGGGCGATGATCCCACCCGGCCGTAGCGCCATGATGCAGATGCCAGCCGCCCGTTCCTCTTCGGCGACGAACTTGGTGAACGTCTGAATCGCGTCTTTGGACACGACGTAGGCCGCCGCGCCATCACCGCTTCCGCCACCTAGCATGGTGGTGATGTGCCCAAAGCCCTGGCGCTCCATGTAGGGTAGTACGTGTTTGGTGCACAAGAACGTTCCGCCCAGGTTGGTGCCGATGACCTTGTCCCAGAAGGCCTGGTCCATGTCGATGATCTTGGCCCAGCGCTGAACGCCCCAGTTGAAATGCGGCACGATGCCCGCGTTGTTCACCAGGACGTCGATGTGCCCGAATTTCTCATGCGCCTGGGCCATCAACGCGCGGACCTGGTCCTCATTGCGAACGTCGGTCTGGACGCCGAGTACCTCGACGTCCTTCTGCTTGAGCTCCTCCACCACCGGATCCACCGACGAGATGTCGGTGACCACGACATTAGCACCCGCGTCGGCGAAGGTGTGCGCAATGTAGCGCCCGATTCCCTGCCCCGCGCCGGTGACAATGGCAACCTTACCCGCGACAGTCATACGTCATCCCTCCGGTTCCCGCTCGCGTGACCGCTGGCAGCCCGTACCGTAGACCCAACGGTCGGCCCCCGCTAACCCCGGGGGGCCGTTGGGGGGCGCAGGCCCCCCAACACCTTTCACGGGCGGGCGGGTGGGAACCTTAATCGTCGTCGTCGCTGTACTCGAACTCGTACTTCGGGTCCGTATAGCACTGCTCTGGCATCAAGCTGGTGATGTTGAGCTTGCCCAGCTCGCGCTCGAACGTCTGCCGCACCAGCGGATCTTCAGCCGTGTATTCGATCTGATCGCGCTCCGGGTCGGGCGCTCCATCGCCACCCATGCGGCCTCCGCCACCGTGGAAGGCGAGGTAACGCGCCGGCTCCGCGCCCACGTTGAAGTGCTGGTGGAACCACTGATCCGGTGGAACGAAGATGCTGCCTTCGTGCCAGGGGATGTAGATCTTCTCGGAGCCCTCGGGCCACATGTAGGAGAAGCCCTCGCCCGAGGGGATGACGATCAGCGTGCCGGGGCCATGGCGATGACCCTTCTTGTACGTGCGGGAGGGGAAGGCCGACATGTGGCCGTTCAAGCTTGAGTTCGGGATCTGGAACCCCATCCGGTGGCCGCCCCCGCCCCGCTCCTGGTAGGTATGCATGTGCTCCCAGGCGGCTAGATCGGGGAAGAAATTGCCGGACCACATGGGCCGGCCTAGCGCGGCCGCGTTCGGGTTGGGGTTGGGAAGCTGCTTGGCCATCGCATAGACGTTCTCTTCGGAGTAGATGAGCTTGGGGTTGGCGTAGCCGCTGTTGAAATAGAACTCGGGGTCCGGCTGGATTCGCATGGCTTGCGGCAGATAATTGTATTGGAGGAGGCGGACTGGCGTGTTGCCCGACGTATTGGTGAGCTGGTAGGTCGAGCCTCGAGGTAGGCAGAACATGCTGCGCTGGCTCCACTCGAAGCTCTTCTTGGGGCCATCACCCGCCCAGATATTGGTCAGGCCGCGACCGCTCAGCACGTAAACCAGCTCGTCCAGTCCGAATGTGACCGGCGGCAGGGTTTGGCCCGGGGCGATCTCGGAAATTCGGAATTCCGCGACGTTCTCGTTGCCTGCGAGCACCAGGATGGCGGCCTTGTGCTCGCGCTCTTCCCACTCGCCGAGCTCAGCCGTTCGGCCGTCTTCCACAAAGTAGCCACGGTGGATGGGAATCCCGATGGAGCGAATCCACTGCTCGTAGTTAGAGAGTCGGTCCGATCTCCAAGCTTGCCGCGGTGACGTT
>DASXTD010000424.1:0-3674 GCA_036505655.1 Chloroflexota bacterium | reverse complement strand
GGGCAAGGCTGCATCCATACCCGTATCGACTTCGACCTGCGCTCCCCGCCGGGGATCGCTAGGTTCCGTGCGTTCATCGAGGACGCCGCCGATCTGGTTGTGCGTTACGGCGGCTCGCTATCCGGCGAGCATGGCGATGGCCAGGCCCGCGGCGAGCTGCTCGATAAGATGTTTGGCCCGGAGCTGCTGGAGGCGTTTCGCGAGTTCAAGGCGATCTGGGACCCCAGCGCGCGCATGAACCCAGGCAAGCTGATCGACGCCTACCCGCTCGATGCCAACCTCCGTTTGGCTGCCTACCCGGCGCCCGAAATGCGGACGGAATTTGGCTTTCCAGATGACGAGCATACCTTCGCGGAGGCCGCGCTGCGCTGCGTCGGAGTGGGCCGCTGCCGCAAGATGGGGCCGGGCACGATGTGTCCGAGCTACATGGTCACGGGCGACGAACGGCATTCCACCCGGGGGCGAGCCCGCCTGCTCTTCGAGATGCTGCAGGGCGATCCGGTGCGGTCGGGCTGGCGCGACCATGCGGTGAAAGAGGCGTTGGATCTCTGCCTGGCCTGCAAAGCCTGCAAGAGTGAGTGCCCGGTCAATGTCGACATGGCGACTTACAAAGCCGAGTTTCTGTCGCACTATTATGCGGGCCGTCCGCGGCCTTTGGTGGCCTACGCGTTCGGCCTGATCTTCCTATGGGCCCGTCTGGCCAGCCGCGCACCCTGGCTCGCCAATCTGTTCACGCAGACGCCGGGCCCGCGCGACCTGGCTAAACGGCTCATCGGAATCGCGCCCGAGCGTCGCCTGCCCGCCTTTGCCCGGACAACGTTCAAGCGATGGTTCGCTCGGAGGCCAAGCCCGGCCCCCCACCCCAACCCTCCCCCGCAAGTGGGGAGGGGGATCCTTCCCTCCCCCTCGACGGGGGAGGGCGAGGGTGGGGGTGAACCCGCGGTCTCCAAAAAGGCACCGGTTCTTCTCTGGCCGGACACGTTTACCAACTACTTCCACCCCGAGATCGGACGCGCGGCCGTCGAGGTGATCGAAGCCGCGGGCTTCGAGGTCGTTGTTCCCGAAGCTGATCTCTGCTGCGGTCGCCCACTCTACGACTACGGCATGCTCGGTCTGGCGAAGCGCGTCCTCTTCCAGACGTTAGAGGTACTGCGCCCGCACCTCGAGGCGGGCACCCCGATTGTGGGGCTGGAGCCCAGCTGTATCGCGGTCTTCAGGGACGAGCTGCCGAATCTGTTCCCGAACGAACCGCTGGCCGCGCGCCTTCACGATCAAGCGATGCTATTCAGCGAGTTTGTCGACCAACATGCTAGCGACTTCGACCTGCCGAAGCTGAGTCACCTGGCGCTGGTGCACGGCCATTGCCATCAGAAGGCCCTCATGGGCATGGACAACGAGCAGCGCGTCCTGGACCGGTTGGGCCTAGACTATCAACTGCTGGACGCCGGCTGCTGCGGAATGGCCGGCTCGTTCGGTTTCGAGGCTGGAGCGCGGTACGAGGTCTCGCGGCGGCTCGGTGAGCGCGTCCTGCTTCCAGCTGTACGTGAAGCGAGCCCGGAAACGCTGATCATCGCCGACGGCTTCAGTTGCCGCGAGCAGATCGCCCAGGGCACCGGCCGACAGGCTCTGCACCTGGCGCAGCTCATCCAGCTTGCACTGCGAAAAAGTGCTCAAGCACCGGGCTAGAATAGGGATGTCGCGCCGTCAGCATAGTCGCAAGTCGGCGACGTTCGGAGGAAGAAAATGGCCGATGAGATTCAGGTCAAAAGCCATGACACGCCAGACGAGACCCGGACACCGGACAAGACCCGCATCGAACTGGTGCATGTTGGCCCCATGACTTTGGGCCGCTTCACTTTCCAGCCCGGTTGGCGTTGGTCCGAGTGCATCAAGCCTGTGGTCCACACCGAGAGCTGTCAGGTGCACCACGTGGGACACGCCCTGTCGGGCAGCATTACGGTTCGGTTGAGCAATGGAAACCAAGCCACTATCAAAGGCGGCGATTCCTATGACATCCCGCCCGGTCACGACGCCTGGGTTGACGGACCAGAGGCGTTTGTAGGCATTGAAGTTCAGAACGCGGAACAGTACGCCAAGCCCCAATAAGCTGTTTTCCAGCGCTGCCTAGCGGCGCGTCGTCAGAGCTCATGGAGTCATCCGAAGAGCCAATTTGTAACGGGATTGCTTGATAAAATAGCTCGTAAAGCATGTAAGAGGAAAAGTAAAGCGTGCCTCGCCAAAAACGCGCCACTACGCTTTCAAGCCGAAACCAGATCACATTGCCCGTTGAGGTCGTTCGAGGCCACGGGCTGCGCCCGGGCGCTCGCCTGCTCGTCGAGGATTTCGGAGAGGCCATCATTCTTGTCCCCGACGTAGACGAGTTGTACGAGACTCCCGTTGGGGCATACGGCCGAACTGCCGAAGAAGTCGCTGCCTACATCGCGGCCGAGCGGGCGAGTTGGACGAAACCAGCGGCCGACGCATAGCCTGGGATACTAGCTCGCATCTCGGCCCGCCTGCGCGGAGAGACCGGCCTCGCCACGCCCGACAGTCTGGTGATCGCCAGCGCTCGGTCGGCGGGCTGTGATGAGATCGTTGGCAACGACGCCCGCTGGCGGCGCTTTCCCCTCGGGGTTCCCTACCGCCACCTGGATGACACGGTAACTTCCTGAGGGTTCGCTAGCTCGAATAGAGCCTCGTGATGAAGCCAGTTTCGTCGAGATGGCGGACGAAGCGGTCATCGACGAACTGGGCGGGGTCGGCCGTGGCGGCCGCGGGGACATCGCGGGCAATGATGTGCAGGGCTTTAGCAAGTCCGTCGGTGCGCGGATACGGCGTTTTCGGCATGCCGGGCATGGTGACGTCGTAGTGCTCCTCGATGAGGGAGCGGTCCGAATGTCCACCCACTTCTTGCAGCACGCTGACGGTGAACTCCCTGTCGGTTCGATATCGATGCAGCCCCTCAACGTATGCGGTGACAAACGCCTGCGCGATGTCTGGATGGGCCTCCACATAGGCACGGCTCGCTCCGATACCGCCCAGCGTGTAGTTGAGGCCGTATTCGGCGAAGTCCACCAGCAGGTGGCACCCTTGCCTTCGCGCCAGCAGGGCCGCCGGCGGTGTCATGACCGCCGCGTCGACGTCGCCGCTCAGCAATGCGGGTATCTCGTCCCGCTCCGACGAAGGCGGCGGCACCAGATTGACGTGGATGCCCTCTCGCGCCAACTCCTCTGCCAAACAGAGGGCCAGGATATCAGTGATTGCGCCGTCTCCGGGCAATGGGATGCGTGCCCCGGCCAGCTGCTTGCGCTCGGTGAGCCCTGGGCGCGTGGCCAGAAACTGCTGATTGATCCCTAGCGCCAGAAAGACGATGTCGGCTTGGCCCTGCAGGACCATCCGCAGCATGGACGGCGAGGCCAGGTTCCCGAATTGCAGCTCGCCGTCCATCATTCCCTGGACGACGCCCACCGCTCGGCGCTTATCGACGGTCTTGACCGCCAGCCCATGCTTTTCGAACAAGCCGGCCCGCTCGGTGATGATCATTGGACCCGCCCCCTGGGTGGGAGTGGCATACCCGGCGGCGATTGGGATTGGTTGAGTCACTGTGGTCTAGGCCGGGCAGGAGGGGTTGACGCCGGCCAGGACCTTGCGACGCTCGGCGCTGGCGTCGATCC
>DASXTD010000423.1:0-4094 GCA_036505655.1 Chloroflexota bacterium | reverse complement strand
GGCAGGTGTACAAGCTGCCCGAGTTCGGTGGCGGCGGGTCGCGCTCGATCCGCGCCATTGCGGACGTCACCGCGCCCGATGACCGCACGCTCGTCATCCGCTGGCGTGCGCTTTACCCCAACGCCAACGATCTCACCAGCGACGGTCTGCCACCCCTCCCGCGCCACGTCCTGGAGCCGTCTTTTCCGAAGGTCGATGCGGAAACCTTTGGCAACGATCCTTTCTGGACGCGTCAGTTCATCGGGCTGGGGCCTTATCGACTCGATCAGTGGGAACCGGGCTCCTTCCTGGAGGGGGTTGCCTTCAATCAACCCGCCCTGGGCAAGCCCAAGATCAACCGAGTGCGCATCCTGTTCATTCCAGACCCGAACACTGCCTTGGCCCATGCACTGGCGGGCGAGCTCGACTTCATCGGCGACAATGCGGTCGTCACTGAGCAGGCCTTTACTCTCGAGCAAGAGTGGAAGCGCTCCGGGGTCGGCACTGTGATCAACACGCCTAACCTCTGGCGGTTCACCACGTTCCAACTGCGTCCCGAATTCGCCGATCCGCGAGCACTGCTGGATGTGGGCGTGCGCAAAGCCCTTGCTCACAGCGTCGACCGTCAAGTCGTCGCCGAGAACATCTACCATGGCCAAATGGCTATCGCGGACTTCCTGGTCTCGCCCGACTCGCAATGGGGTCCGGCGCTGGTGGGCTCAGTTCAAGCCTATCCATATGACTTGCGCCGCACCGAGCAGCTCATGAACGAGGCGGGCTTCAGCAAGGGACCAGATGGCACCTATGCTAGCGGTGGCACGCGCTTCGCCGGAGAGCTAAAGACAACCATCGAACGCGAGGATGAAGTCACCGCGATGTCCAGCGATTGGCGCAAGGTTGGTTTCGACATCCACCAGGCAGTACTGCCTGCCGCGTTGTCGACTGACCCGGCGTCGCGGGCCACGTTCCCGGCGATGTTCACGAGCACCACTCCTCAGGGAGCTTTCGACTCCTTTACGACTGCGCAGGCGCCACGTGCCGACAACAACTGGCGTGGTGGACCGAACCGCGGCGGTTGGTCCAACCCGGAGTACGATCGTTTGGTCGATGCTTTTTCCACCACCCTGGAGCCCAGCGAGCGCGCGGCCGAGGTGGCGCAGATGGCCCGCGTTTTCGGCCAGGATCTGCCCATGCTGTCATTGTTCTTTCTGTCGGTTCCATATGCTTGGGTATCCAACCTGCATGGCCCCAGCGCGGTGGCGCCGGAGGCCTGGCCGGTCTGGAACCTGCCCGAGTGGCAGTTCAAGCAGTAAGGTGTCAGCACCAGCGGTTTGCGAAGCGCGCCGACCAGACAGATGTAGCAGCGGAGAGGGCAGATGAAAGTGATCGATGCAGACGCGCATGTCATCGAGACCGACGATACCTGGGAATATCTCGACCCCGCTGACCGCAAATACCGGCCGCGGCTCGTTTCACCAGATGACGATACGAAGCGCCAGTTCTGGATGATCGAGGGGAAGATCCGCGGGCTGCGGTTCCCCACGCTTACCGAGAAAGACCTGGAACAGCGGATCCAGCGTACCGGGAAGAGCGCCACCACCCCCCAGGCCTCACGTGAAATGAGCGACGTGAGCTTACGCCTACGCGACATGGACAGGCTGGGCATCGACACTCAAGTGCTCCACAACACGATCTTCATCGAGCAGCTCACGGATCGACCGGAGGTTGACGTAGCTCTCTGTCGCTCGTGGAACCGCTGGCTGGCGGACATCTGGAAGCAGGGTGGCGACCGCCTCCGCTGGTCGATGGTTCCCCCGCTGCTCAGCATCCCGGATGCCGTGAAGGAGATCCGCATGGCCCGCGAAAACGGCGCAGTAGCAGTTCTGATGCGCCCAATCGAGGGCCATCGGCTGCTGGTCGACCCGTATTTCTACCCAGTCTACGAAGAGGCCGAGCGGCTCGATATGGCGATCGCAGTTCACATCGCCAACGCGAATCCCGGTGTGGTGGACCTCTTCCGTTCGCCGCACGACCCCGGTTCGCCGTTCGCCCTGTTCCGGGCGCCCACTGTGGTCTCTTGCCACGAGCTTCTGATGAGTGAGATTCCGCAGATGTTCCCGACCCTTCGCTGGGCCTTCATCGAGGCGAGCGCACAGTGGGTACCGTGGGTCGCCCACGAAGCCCTCGGCCGCTATCGGGCCCAGGGCCGCGAAATCCCGGAAAACATTTTCGAGGCTAACCGTATCTACATCACCTGTCAGACCGACGATGATCTTCCGTACGTCACCAAGTACGCGGGCGAAGACAACATCGTTATCGGCACCGACTACGGCCACTTCGACACGTCCACCGAAGTCGACGCCATCACGGTGTTCAAGGAAACCGCGCCACTGTCGGCGGCAATGGTTGGAAAGATCCTCTATGACAATCCCGCCCGCCTCTATGGCCTCTAGCCGACTAGCGAAGCCTGGGACCGAGACTTAGCTTGTACCGTCTCCGTCTTCAAGGCTAAGCCGATCGGGCTCTGTGCTATAACGGCCGCTAGGCGGGAATTCATAGGATGAGGCGAGCGGAATGACTGCGACGACAAAGACAATCCACATGGCGATGGTTGGAATCGGCGTCGGTGGCGCCGAAATTCTACCCGCGATGGACTCGACTGCCGGTATTGAGCTGTCCGCGGGGGCTGACATCAATCCGGTGACCCTGGAGCGTTTCCATGCTCGGTATCCAGAAGCGCGGACTTACGACAGCATCGAAAAGCTGTGTGAAGATCCCGATGTCGATGCGATCTGGATCTCCACGCCGAACCGCTTCCACGCGCCGCAGACCATCTATGCGTTGAACCATGGCAAGCATGTGGTAATTGAGAAGCCGATGGCCCTGAGCATCCAGGAAGCCGAGGCCATGTGCGACGCGGCCGCCAAGAACAACCGGGTCCTGATGGCCGGCCACACCGAGTCGTACAGCTACCAGGTGCGAGCCATGCGCAAGATTGTCAACTCGGGGAAGATCGGCAAGGCTACCAACATGCACGCTATCGCCTTCACCGACTGGATCATGCGGCCCCGTTCGGCAGAAGAAATGGATCCCACTCAGGGTGGCGGGCTCGTGTGGCGCCAGGTCCCCCACCAGGTCGATAGCATTCGGTTGATCGGCGGCGGCAGGGTGCGGAGCGTTCGCGGAACCACGGGCCGCGGGGCCAGTTATCGCCCGTTTACGAGCTTCTATTCCGCATTCCTTGATTTCGAAGATGGCACTCCGGCCTACGTGGTGCACGATGGGCAGGGGTATTTCAACACCACCGAGCTGATGTTCGGCGAGAACATTCACTCGCGCTATTCGTCGCAGCAGCGCGGCGAGCTGCGCCGAGCGATGCGGGCGGGAGCCCGGGACGAAGAAGCCGATAAACAAGCGCTTCGCATCGGCGGTGAACAAGAGTCTGGCCGCCTGGTTAACCGCCGTCCCGAGGGTCCCCCTCGAGCCCGATGGAACTTCGACGTTGGGTTCATCATGGTGAGCACCGAGAATGGCTTCGTACGGCACAGCCCTACTGGCCTGATGATCTATGACGACGACGGCGAGCACGAGATCGATCTGCGGGGCAACAACGCGCTGGGCGGGCCCTCGCGGCAGGGCGAGCTGAGCGAGTTCTACAAGACGATCGTGGAAGGCGCGCCGATGTTCCACGACGGCCTGTGGGGCATGGGGACGCTCGAAGTGTCACTGGCCATCCAGGAGTCGGCAAAAGACCGGCGCGAGATCATGCTGTCGCACCAGAAGGCAGTCCCAGTGGACTATGACAAAGATTTAAAGGTCCCGTATCTCGAGGGCTGAGGCGGACAGCCCAACCCGGCGCCGTCACTCCCGAAAGTGGGAGTCTACCAGTGGGGAAACGGGTAGATTCCCGCCTGCGCGAGAATGTCGGAAGGTTTGGGGGGAAGCCAAGAAGTCACATAGGCGCATTTTGGAGGGTCGCCATGGTCTTGACGCAGGCAGAGAACGAGCTGATGACCCAGGTGGGGCCGGGCACGCCGGGGGGCGCGCTGCTGCGGCGTTACTGGCACCCCATCGCGATCGCCCGCGAGCTTACGGACAGCTATCCGACCAAATTT
>DASXTD010000422.1:0-1957 GCA_036505655.1 Chloroflexota bacterium | reverse complement strand
GCAGCTCAGCGATGTGCTCCCAGAGCGGCAGTAGCTCTTCGCTATCTAGCGGCCGTCCGTTGAGGTTCGAGAAGCAGCCGAAGCCGCGCAGTCCCAGGTCTATGATTGCTCGATTCAGCTCCTCGATGGATGCCGTGGTTGACGCGCTTGGGAGCGTCGCGAGGCCGACGAACCGATTCGGGTGAGTGCGGCAAAAGGCGGCCAACGCGTCGTTGGCGGCGCACGCGATCGTGATAGCGTCGTGTTCCTCGAAGCGGTCCGCGCCGGGGGGCGGGATGCTGAGCACCTGAACGTCGATTCCCAGCTCGTCCATGTGCTGGACGCGCTTATCGGGGTTGCGCCCCTCGAACGTCGCCGTGTTGATGCGCTGGCCGAGCCTCCTGTCGTAAACGTAGGTCATGCCGCTGTACGGGTCGGGCGGCTCGAAGATGACGTTCCCATCGATGCGGCGCACCGCACCCACGTAGCTTTCCGGAAAGATGTGCGCCTGAAAGTCGACGATCACGGCATGCCTCGCGCTACGATACGGCCGCCATGGTACACCGCCAGGCAAGTCGCTTCACTGGGCACCCGCGGTCTCGGACGCAACCCGTAGAATGCTCACCGGATTGACCATACGGGGGAGGCCTCCGCCGGGGGACCAAGGAGCGTTTCCTGAGACTGACGCGGCACGCCAGAAACAGGTGCCGGCTTTACGGCTTGGCGACAAACGAAGTGGAGGCGATGCTGATGGTCCCTCACCAGAGCGAAGTGCGCCCCGACCGAACGCTCACCATATTGCACGAAATCCAGGGACCAGCTCGGATCATCTACATTGAAGAAGACGCGAGATCACCGTGATCACGCTGTGGACAGAAGGGGGGTAGTTCCAGTGCGCATCACCTACGACCCAGAGGCCGACGTCCTGGGCATCACATGGCGTGACGGGACTCCGGCAAGCGGGAGGGAAGTTGCCCCGGATCTGGTGGTGGAGTGCGATCCGGCCGGGCAGCCAATCTACCTGGAGCTGCTAAATGCCAGCAAACACGTAGAAGACGATCCGCTGTCAGTGGGACTAGAACTTCTGGCTCCCGACGCGGTTCGCGGCGGCCGCAAATAGGCACATGGAGACGCCGGGCCCAGCACCAAAGCCTGAGGGCCAATTTCGAGTGGTCGGCAAGGATGTTGAGCGCCAGGATGGCCGAGACAAGGTCTCCGGCGGCGCGAAGTACATTGCCGACATCCATCTGGACGGGGTGCTGGAGGCCAGGGTCCTTCGCAGTCCCTTTCCGCACGCGCGTGTGCTTCATGTCGAGACCAGCAAGGCGCTCGCCTTGCCCGGCGTGATGGCCGTGGTCACTGGGGAGGACACGCCGAAGCGTAAGTGGGGCTCGTTCCAGCAGGATCAATACCCAATTGCCGTCGATAAGGTCCGGTATGTGGGGGATGAGGTCGCGGCGGTGGCCGCGGTCGATGAGGCGACGGCGGAGGAAGCGCTGGGCCTGATCGACGTTGAGTATGAGGAGCTGCCGGCCGTCTTCGATCCGGTGGAGGCTATGGGGCCGGGGGCGCCGCTGATCCACGACGACAAGCCAGGCAACGTGGCCCTGCACTTCAAAGTCGAACGCGGCGATCCGGATGCCGCCATGGCTGCCGCCGATCTGGTGCTAGAGGATTGGTTCGACTGTCGCCTCCAGTGGCACGCGTCCATCGAGACGACCGGCTCGGTGGGCCAGTTCAACCAGGGCAAGCTTACGCTCTACATGAACTGTGCCACGATCTTCATGGCGCGTACCCGCATCGCCTGGGCCCTCGGGCTCGATGTGAGCAACGTGCGGGTCATCCAGAGCGCGGTCGGAGGTGCGTTCGGCGGCAAGTCGTGCGACGACAACAACGGGATGATCTGCGGCCTGCTGGCGATGAAGGCGGGTGGGCGGCCGGTGCGCTTGATCAACAGCCGCCAGGAGGACTTCCTGGC
>DASXTD010000421.1:0-5135 GCA_036505655.1 Chloroflexota bacterium | reverse complement strand
CTGATCGTGGCCGAGGTACTGTTGACCATCATCGCCGGGAAGGTAGCGAGGACCTCGGGCTGACGGCTCGCCACGCCGGTGAGCAGTTTTTGTTCGATCCCAAAGCCCGCCCGCTGCCACCCATCGGCCAGGACGGCGAGCTCGGCGTTGTTGTCTGAGGCCTCCTGGGTAACGACCTGGATGTCGAGGCGGCCCGAGGTCGGGCTCATATAGATGCCATCCGAGCCCCGCGTAAAACCGACCTCCGTCATCAATTGCTGGCTGCGCCGAAGATCGAGCGGATGCTTGGTGACCGTCTGATCGCCGGCCCGACCCAGATCAGAAACCGGCGGTAGCAGGAAGTCGCCAATCGGGGCCTCTCCTCCGTAAACGGAGTCAGCCACGGCCTGGCGTTCCATTGCGTAACCCAGCGCCTCTCGGACGCGGAGGTCTAACAGCGCCTTCTGCGTGAGGTAATCCGGCCGGAACTGGACATAAACGGCCCGCCACTGATTGAGGAGGAGATGCACAGCCCCAGCCCCGGTGGGCACCCATTGCTCCTTCAGCAAGGGGACCTCGCTGAGTCGGGCCGCGGCATCCGCAGTTAACATAACATCGCCCGATAGCAGGGCGGCGATAACGGCGTTGCTGTCAGCCATGAACATCAGTCGGACGCGGCTGATCTTCGGACGCCCGAGAACATGCTGGTCGAACGCGCTGCCCTCGAGGAACGAACCTGCTTCCCAACGATCTAATTTGTACGGGCCCAAACCCACGTACCCGGTCGTCCAGTAGGGGAGATTGATGAATGCTTCCGGCGCGTTCTGCTCAAATGCGGTTTGGATTAGATGCCGGGGCAGGGCCGGGTACTCGCGGTTGTGCTCGTACATCGTGGCGGCGCCTGGGAAGAGTGTCTTCCACGTGAACACGATCGTGCGATCATCTGGCGCCGAGACGCCCTCCATCGCGGCAAAGGGAGTGGTACTGGACTGCCCAAGCTCGGGGGTCGTGTACACCTTCCAGGTGAGGAGGAAGTCCTGCGCCGAAAGTGGAGTCCCGTCGTGCCAGACAATGTTGGGCTTGAGCTTCCATATGGTCTCCATCCGTCCATCGGACAAGACCTTCCACGTGTCGGTATTCAACTGAGGGAGCGCTTCGGCCAGGTAGGGATGGGGCGCCGACTCGTTGTCACGATAGCTGAGCTGAGCGTTGATGAACCGCTTGATCATGTAGGTGGCTTGTCCCGGCATCGTAAACGGGTGCAAGTTCAGGCCGCTCGGCTCATCGTGAATCGCGATCACCAAGGTCTTGGTCGACTGTGCCTGCCCGTCTGCCGGCGCATTTCCGGACGAACCGCCGGGCGACCCCGGAGCAGTGCACGCGGCAGCGGTTACGGCCAGGCCGAACAGCGCGATCAGGCGAAACGACGCAATGAGCCCAGGTACCTTCATAGTTGCCTCCAAATAGTTTTGGGAACGGCGCGTCCGGTCAGGACACGGCTTCGGCGCGTTCGTACAGGCGGGGCGTTGAGAGCAACATTCCAACGGGGTGCTTCCATTCGGTGGGGGGGCGACCTCCAGCCAGTGCGCGGAGGTCTCGCTGCCATAGCTTACGCAGCAAGATGAGGCCCGAGTCAGAGGTCCCTAATCGCTCGTGCTCGCGGTCCGGGATGGGCCCCTGCCCCACCTGGGTGACGTCGTCCCCAATCGGAAAGTAGTAGCCGCCTCCCAGCTCGACGTCGTCGACGGTAGACCGCCCGTCTCGGATCGCCTGACTGGCCTCTGAAACCTTGCGCGCGAACTCCAGCGGATCTTCATCCGGATGCGTCTCATCGGGGCGCCGCTGAGCCCCCGGGGCGATCAGCGCCGTGGCTGGGATGAGGTGGCTGTGGTCGTCGATCGGCACTTTCCAATGGACCCGCTGATCGAAGTCGGAGATATTGAGCTGTAGCGTGTTCGGCATGTGGTAGTGCCACGACCAGCTGCGATCCTCGCCGGGTTGGTTCAAGGTGATACGAATGCCGTACTCGGTCTCTTCGGCCTGCAGCCGCGGAATCTGCTGCTCCCCGACCGGCGAGCGGCGCTGCCAGTGCACGAAATAATGATGGAGCTGATCGACGGCATTCTCGGCGTCGCTGAAGAAATTGCAGGCGCGATAGTGCAGAGTGACCTCGCGGTCCCCCTCGCCCTCCATCTCGGGGTAGCGACGAAGCTCCGGCGCCGCGCCCTCACCCATGTAAATAAACACCAGGCCCAGATATTCCTGGGCCGGGTACGAACGAATGCGGACCTTGCTGCAGAACGGCTCGGGCTCAGCCGGCTGTTGCACGCACTGTCCTGACGGATCGTACGTCCACCCGTGGTAGCGGCAGCGCAGGTTATCGCCTTCCACCCATCCTGTGGACAGCTGGGTACCGCGATGCGCGCAGCGGAATGCCAGCACATGCGGCGCGCCCGATTGGCCCCGGTAAAGCGTCAGGTCCTCGCTCATGACTCGAATCGGCATCGTCTTGCCGGGCTTCAGGTCCTGGGAGCGAAAGACTGGTTGCCAGAACGAGCGGAGATAACGCCCGGCCAGCGTGCCGGGACCCGTGTGGACGCAGTCAGTCCAGTCGGCCCCTGTACGGCCTTCGCCATTGACTTCAGCCTGCACCATCTTCGTGCTCCTCACCGGTTCGACAAAGGGCAGTGACCGTGGGCACATTCTAGCGCTGGGAGGTGGGAGGGGCGGTGAGGCGGCTCCCTCGACGATTGCCTACCTGAACTCCCACTCGGGGACATTCCAAGTGATGTCCCCTTCGGGTGCCACCGGCAGTACCCCATGCAGCGCAGCGACGTAGGCATAGGGCTGAGCCAGGAAAAGCAGCCCGATCATTGCAACATCCTCGGTGAAGATCTTCGCCATCTGGGCGATCTGCGCCGAACGCTCCTTTGGGTCCAGCGTGGTACTGAACGCATCCGCAAGGCGGTCGTACTCCGGATTGGACCAGGCGCCGCGATTGGCACCACCCTTCCACTGGTTCTCGGCCCGCGGGATTTGTGAGGTGGTAAACGATTCCACGGCTCCCTGAGGTGTGATGCTGGCAAAGATGGCCGGGAATGTGGCGCGCGACTCTGGGTCGGTAGAGAGTGCCGCCGGCAGCACCGCGTCCTGGATGGCGAATCCCGCTTTCCGCCACTCACTAGCCATGACCGCCATTTCATCGGCGCGGTCGACGGTCGTTTTCAGCTCGGCGGTGAACCGCCCTTCAACTGGGCTGGTGAACGCGCCATCTGTTCCTTTGTTGAACCCGGCCTCATTCATGAGCTGCTCGCTCCGACGGAGGTCGAACGGGTACTTCACGACCGCGTCCTGTACGGCCGGTCCCCACTGCCCGAGTGGCGATACGATGAAATCCGAGGGCATCATGGCGCCCCGATAGATGCTGTCGTTGATCGCTTGTTTATCGATGGAGTGGGCCAGCGCCTTGCGCACCCGCAGATCGAGGATAGCGCGAGGTGAAACCAGCTCCGGGCGCAGCTGGAAGGAGGCGAAGCGCCACTGGCTGGCTCGATACTGCAGGAACCCGCCACCTGTGCGCGACCACTCGTCCTTGAGGGTCGCCGCTTGCTCCAGCACGATGGCGGTGTCCCCCAGGAGGTGCACCTCGCCCGCCAGGATATAGGACATTGCGGTGCTCCCGTCGGCAACGAACATCACTTTGACTCGCCCGATCTTGGGCGCGCCCAGCACATGGCGGTCGAAAGCGGCGGCCTCGATAAACGAGCCGGGCTCCCAGCGGGTCAGTCGGTAGGGCCCCAGCCCGATGTACTCCCGAGTCCAGTAGGGCAAGGCCGCAAACGTGTTGGGGTCCGACTGCTGCAGGGGGACCTCGAGGATCTGGCGCGGGAGGGGGGCGAAGCCATCAGTGCCGGTCAGATCATCGGCGGGCGGATACAGCTTCCCATACCGAATGATCAGCGTGCGGTCGTCGGGTGCAGTGACGTTCGTGACCGAGCGGGCCAGTCGCGAGCTGGCGGCCGCGAACTCCGGAGCGCCGTAGATCCGCCAGGCGAACACGAAGTCCTCCGCAGAGAACGTCGTTCCATCCTGCCAGACGATTCCAGGCTTCAGTTTCCAGGTCGTTTCCATTTGTCCGTCTGGGAAGACGCGCCACGTATCGCTGTCCAGCTGCGGCTGCGCCTCGGCCAGATAGGGATGGCGGATGAGCTTGTCGTCCAGGATCGTAAGCTCGGCATTGGGAAGGCGCTTCAGGAGGGCGAATCCAGCGAACGCGGCTGACTGGAGCACGGGCCGCTCTGCCAGCGAATTCGGTTCGACCCGTACCGCGGCGATCAGCGTACGATCAGCTTGGGAGACGCCGGCGGATGGGGCGCTGGTTGCGCTCGAGCTCGGGCTGGCCGGAGCGCACGCCGAGATGGCCAATATGATGAGCGCCAGGAGGCACGTCCTCACCCCAACCCTCTCCCAGAGGGAGAGGGGGCAGGCCGGGTTGCCTCTCCCTCTGGGAGAGGCCGGCCGCCGGCCCCAGAGGGCCAAGGACGGGCATGCACGCTAGCTATTGCAGGTACCCTCGGGCCCGCCAGAAGCGCTCGGCGGCTTTGTGGAGCGGAACGTAGAGCGGGCCATGGATCGTATCGCGGCACATTTCGTCCAGAGGTAATGGCGCTTCGCGGGGGAGCGTCGATCCGTCCGGATGGCGGTAGGGGATCTTGTCTTTGCGAACTTCGAGTGCCCCGCAGAACGCTTCGACAACGTCGTCCGGCGTGTCTTCATGTGTGTAGACGATCCAGCCGCTGAAATCGACGACCAGTGCATCTTCTGTCATCTGCGGGTAGCGGTCCTTGAGGGATGTGAGCCGTAACCCCATCGCTTCGAGTTTCTTCCGCTCGGGCTCCTCGATAGTAAGGAAGCGCATGCCCATCTCGATCGCCTGAGCCCCGTACATCGGCATCGCTTCGTCCCAGACGGCATTGGCCTTGCCGCTCTGCACGGTTGGGAGGCGACCATCCGGAGTGGGCGGCTCCCAGATCAGCTCTCCGCCCCAGCGCTCGATGTCTTCCAGCTTCATGCCGTGAACGGCCAGCACTTCTTTGATGACCACGTGTTGGGCATGATCACGCTGCGCCCGCAAGCTGACCCGGAGTGGATATTTG